>JAMOMQ010000165.1 GCA_027066995.1 Flavobacteriales bacterium | reverse complement strand
AGAGCTTGGCCTTATGATTATTGCTCATAATTTAAGAAAGTTAATAGCTAAAACTTCTATATATAAACTAAATCAACTTATTAAATTTCTCAAAGACACAATCATTAGATCTATTTTTGAAATAAAGCCTTATTTCCTCATAAAAAATAAAATAGTGGCATATTATTAAAATAAAAAAGAGACTGTCTTATGAGACAGCCTCTTAAAATTGGATATTTAAAAATCTAATTACCTTGTTGTTGCCCTTGCTCCATCAATTTATTAAACTGGTCTAACTTCGGTAATAAAATAACTTCGGTGCGACGGTTTTTACTACGTCCTTCGGGCGTGTCATTAGATGCTTTGGGCACCCACTGACCATGACCACCGGCAGTCATACGCGCCGGATCAACTCCAAAATCGTTTTGTAATTTGCGTGCAATAGCCGTGGCTCGTAAGGCACTCAAATCCCAATTGTCTTTAATACAAGCCGTATGAATAGGCACATTATCGGTATGACCTTCAATTAAGACTTCATAATCTTTATAGTCATTGATAATTTTTGCCAGTTTGTAAAGCACACTATCCGCTTTTTTACTAATGGTTGTTTTACCCGATTTAAACATCATTTTGTCTGACAATGAAATAAAGACCACACCTTTTTTAACTTTGACATCCAAATCTTTGGTATCTACACCTTTTAATGAACGTGTAATACGGCTGCTTAAGACTTTGTTAAGCGAATCTTTCTTTTTATTTTCTATAATCAACATTCTGATATACTTGTTAGATTTATTGATTTCATCAAGCAATTTGCTAATATTGACATTGCCTTGTTGGTTAAGATTTACACAACGATCCAAAGCATCTTGCAATGTTTTATTGTTGTCTTTAAGGGCGTCAATACGAGCTTGCAGGCTTTCTTTTTCGGTGGTGCATTTGTAAAACTTGTCTTTGTATTCTCGCAGATACTGTTCTGTTTCGGCTTTTCCTTTTTTCAGCATTTCGTATTTTTTCTTACTGACACAAGAAGTCAATAACAGACTGACAGCCAATCCCATTAATATTATTTTTTTCATAAGGCACTTGTTTTTTTGTTTTTTGTAAAATTATCAAATTTATTTGTAATAATAAACGATTTCAATCGTATTTTATTATAAATTTGAAATGAAAGAAAATATGCTTGCATGAGACTTCTTTCTAAATTAAAAATTATAAAAAACAATGTTTAAAATTATATATGAAAATATTCTTATTGCCTTTGAATCCATTAAGTCGCAAAAAGTCAGAGCTGCTATTACTTTATTGATTATTGCCTTTGGTATAATGGCGCTGGTAGGCACCCTAACGGTAGTTAAAGGTATTGATACCAATTTTTCATCCGGATTAAAAAGTTTGGGGTCAAATAAGTTTTCTTTTCGCCGCTATGAAAACAATTTGCTAAAAGGCCGGCGACATTCCCGGAATCGAAAAAAAATCAATCCGCCTATCACCTATCGCAATGCCATTGATTTTAAAAATAAATTTAAGGATGAAAATGCCATGGTATCCTTATCATTTGTGCCGGCTCGTAATACTGAAATAAAAAGTTTGGAGAAAAAATCGGATCCTAAATATACCATAGTTGGTGTGGATGAAAATTATTTGCCCGTCAATGCTTATGAAGTTGAAAATGGCAGAGCCTTTAGTTTTAAAGACATTAATAACAATAAGCATTTTGCCATTATAGGAAAAGATTTGCAGAAGGAATTGTTTGACAAAACCAATCCGCTTAAAAAAGAAATTATCATAAATGGCAACCGGTTTGTCATAATCGGTATTTTAAAACCCAAACAATCGACATTTGCCGGCAGTCAAAATAATCAAATTTTAATTCCTTTAAACTTGGCACGAAGTATTTTTAACAATTCTTTTGGTAACTACACCGTTAATGTTTCGGTAACAGATAAAGATAAATATGACCAAGCCGTAGCCAAAGCAGTGGCTATAATGAGAAATATTCGCCGGTTAAAACCCAGCCAAGCTAACAATTTCGGCATCAATCGCAGTGATAGGCTGGCTGCCGAATTAAAAAAAGTCAGTCAAAGTTTGACCATTTTTGCTTTTATCATCGGTTTAATTACCATTTTGGGATCTTCCATAGCATTGATGAATATTATGTTGGTATCGGTAACCGAACGCACAAGGGAAATTGGTGTTCGTAAAGCATTGGGAGCCAACCGCATATTGGTTATGTTGCAGTTCTTTATAGAAACACTGGTTATTACATTTTTAGGCGGTATCGTCGGTATTATTTTCGGTTTATTGATTGGTTTTGTTGTATCAAGATTGATGAAAGTGCCGTTTGCTATGCCTTGGAATGCTATTGGTGTAGCATTTTTTGTTATATTTGTAGTAGCTATTATTTCCGGTTTGTATCCGGCTTATAAAGCCTCTAAACTGGATCCCATTCAAGCACTGCGTTATGAATAAATCAGAAACCAAAGTCCAAAATACTATTAATCAATGTCAAATTATTGATATCCCCAAAATAAAAGACCATCGTGGCAACTTGGCTGTTGTAGAAAATGGCATTTTACCTTTTAAGATGCAAAGGGTTTATTACCTTTTTGACATTCCGGCCGGTGCATATCGCGGCGGACATGCACATATACAACAACAAGAGTTTTTAATAGCCATTAGCGGCAGTTTTGAAGTTATTTTAGATGACGGTTTTCAAAAAAAATCGGTTTTGTTGAACCGCCCCGACCGCGGTTTATTGATTCCTGCAGGCATCTGGCGCGAACTACAAGATTTTTCACAAGGAAGTGTATGCTTGGTGTTAAATTCAGCTCCTTTTGACGAATCTGATTATATACGCAACTACCATAGTTTTCTTAATACCAAGTCATAATTGTCATAATTTTTAATGAAAAAATTTTTACATATCCATTTAACAGGATTTTTTTTATTGACAACAGGCTTGTTTTACATAGGAAAACATGGGTTGCATTTGTCCAATTTGGCATCACATATTTTTAAGTATTTTTCATCAATTCCAAATAAAGATTATACACAATTTGATTTACAACCATATACCGGTATTCTATATTTCTATTTGGCATTAAGTAGTATTATTGGGGGCTTTATTTATATTGTTTTAGCCAATAAAATCTCATACTATATTCAAGTTTGTATCATATTATTCAAAAAAGCAATTTTATTTTTCAAAAACTTGCCACCGTCATACAAAACCGCAACAGCTCTATTGGTATTTATCAATGTGCTATTAAAAGGCTTTCTACTTTTGCAACAGCCGGTTTTTGTCGATGAAGCTTGGACTTATTTAATGTTTACCCAAAAAGGCTTTTTAACCTCACTAAGTTATTATCCTGCCCCTAATAACCATATTTTATTTTCGTTACTGACTAACATCTCCACTTTGCTGCCTGTCAATACTCTAACAGCTTTGCGTTTGCCGGCTTTCTTGCTCAATATTAGTGTTATATTAAGTTTTATTATCGTATTCGGTAAGTTATTCACACCCAAAACAGGTATTTTTTTAGCTTATATCTTTTCATTTGGATTTGCAATGATTTATTACGGCTATATAGCCCGTGGTTATATGTTGTATTTATGGGCTTTTTTAATTTTGTTTTATATAGCCATTCAATTTTTAAAACGTCAAGAATTTACGACAAACTATTATTGTTTATGGCTTATGGCATCTGTAACCGGATTTTGGGCTATACCGGCATTTTTATATCCTTATGCCAGTATAGTTATTTTTTTAACGCTCTATTTATTTAAGTTTAAATATTATCAGAGTTTGAAAAAATTTGTGTTTTTAAACTTGATTACCGTCTTCTCAGTTATATGGATTTACCTTCCTGTTTTATTGGTTTCGGGCTATAAAGCTCTTATTGCCAATCCTTATGTCAGCAGTATGCCACGCTGGTCTGTTTTACGGCATTTTTTTAAGCATTTTAACGACACATCTTGGCTATTGTTTAACATGCCTGTATTGGTAACCTTTGTTATTTTTATAGGTTTGGTCATCTTTTTTAAACGAAATAAATGGAATACATCGGTTATTTTTGCTTTTTATCTAATCCTAACAGCACCGTTTATTATGCTTTTGCATGCAACTGTGCCTGCACCTCGTATATGGATTTATTGGCTTATTCCCGTCTTTTATTTGTTGGGTATTATACTCGAGACTCATATTACAAATCCATTAAACAACAAAATATTGGTCAAACTTGCCGGCTTATTGATACTGATACAAACAGGTTTCTTTTTTTATAGAATAAAAACTTACAATATTGAATCTTATGAAGCCAAAAAAATGACAGCTTATTTGATGAAACAGAATGTAAATAACATCTATTTTGGTAAAGACACTTATTTAGGAGCTTCAATAGTTTTTAATTATTTAAACCGGCATAAAACCATAAACTATAAGCAATGCTTTAAAAACCAAGACATAAACGACTTTGAAAATTTTAAGTGGTTTATTTTTCGTTATCCGCCGTCACCGGATACTTGTCGTCAATTAGGATTAACACCATTAAATATAATCACACGAAAAGGTTCATGCCATTTTTTATATCGTAAAATCAATAATGAACATTAAAAAAAGTCAAAATATCAATGTTTTCTTATACTGTTTAATCATATTGGTTAATACTTATAAAATCATATTGATTAATTCGGGATTTTTGACCGAGCCCGACGAACGGCGCTACTTAATGTCATGGCGGCTGCTCAACAAATTATTGCATGGCGATTTTACAACCGCCATACAAGCGGTTTTTTCTGCCAACGGGCGTCCGGGCAGCATCATTTTACACACAATACCTGCTGGTTTTCAATTTATTACAGCCAAAATTTTTGGTTTGGAATTGTTAGAAAGCCAAAATGCTGCACCCGTATTTTTATATAACTTTTTTATTAATATTTTGATATTGTTTTTTTTATATAAAATATTAAAGTATTTATATCAAGATAAAACCATAGCCTTATTCGGTGTTTTATTTTATAGTGTCTTGGTCAACAATTTTAGTTATCTACGGCATATTTATCCTTACAACGAAGCCTTACTCATTTTTTTATACTTGATTTACCGTTTATTAAAACAACATTATCAAAACTATAAGTTGTTACTTTCAAAGGCATTTTTGTTTGGTATGATTTCATTTGGCGGCATTTTAATTTATCCGGCTTATTACCTGAGTTTTTTAGCCGTATATTTATTTTTTAATTTCTTACTGATTAAACAAAAAATAGAAATAAATCAAATTATCAAACTCAATTTAGGTTATATTACAGGCAGTTTACTCCTATTATTTGCTACCGAATTCTTATCAAGACTAGGGCATCACTCGTATATCAATAATGTCATTCTACTGTCTAAAACCGTAACCCAAGGTAGTTTTAACGAGACATATATTTTCATTTTCAAATATTTGTGGCAGGTAGAACATTGGACAGGATTATTATTAATCATTGGCCTTACTACTGCCGGCATTATGGTTTTTAAAACAAAAAAATGCAAAACAGACAATAAATATCTTATTTTCAGTATTTTTATCAGCTTTTTAATTCCTTATTTATACTATGTAAGCAACGGCTATTTTGGACATAAAGTAGTCATGTATGGACGAATTTTGCATCAATTTATAATTCCTGCAATTGTCATAAGTTTATGGCCGTTAGATTTAATTAAAAAACAAAAACGTAAGTTTATTATTATAGCATTAAGCCTACTGATAAGCATACAATTTTATTTTCAAATACAAAACTACCTACAAATTGGCTATCCCCGCGATGTATATTGGCATTATTTAAAAAATTACCCGCGAAGTCAAATCAAAGAAATCACCGAATACAAAAATGCTTGGTCTAATCTACCGCAAAAATTAGACAGTATTTATATTAATCATGACAAAAAAGATACTATTACCATTGTAAACGGACAATATTTCTATCCTGTTAATTCATACAAACTTTATAAAAAATATTCACCGGAAAAAAATAAAACTTTAATATATCAAAAACCACATTTTATCAATTATAAAGCTTATCAATTTGAAGGTTATGATCAAAAAGCGCGTAACATACTGGATTCATTGCAGTTAAAAATTAAAATTTACAAACAATCTTAAAATTCTTAAGTTATATATGCCTGCAGACCCATACATTTAAAAATATGGTTATGTCATTTGTTTTTATTATTTTTAAACACTTTTAAAGAAAACGGCGAATATGGATATAAAATTTAATCAAAACGAAGATTACAATAAATTAAAATGGTCTGAGATACAACAAAAACTCCAAAAAATATATTTGGGAGGCGGCAAAAAACGCATCGAAAAAGAACATGCCAAAGGCAAAATGACAGCCCGGGAACGTATTGATTATTTGTTGGACAAAGATAAAAATCAAATAGAAATAGGCGCTTTTGCCGGCTATGACATGTATCAAGAACACGGCGGTTGTCCTGCCGGTGGTGTCGTGGTAAAAATAGGTTATATCAACGGACGTCAAGTCATTGTTGTTGCCAATGATGCCACTGTCAAAGCAGGCGCGTGGTTCCCCATTACCGGCAAAAAGAATTTGCGGGCGCAAGAAATAGCCATCGAAAATAATTTACCTATTATTTATCTGGTAGATTCGGCAGGTATTTATCTGCCTATGCAAGATGAAATATTTGCCGATAAAGAACACTTTGGGCGTGTGTTTCGCAACAATGCCGTTATGAGTAGTAAAGGCATCATTCAAATTGCCGCTATTATGGGAAGTTGTGTGGCAGGCGGAGCTTATCTGCCTATTATGAGTGACGAAAGTTTGATTGTAGATAAAACCGGCAGCATATTTCTCGCCGGCAGCTACTTGGTCAAAGCTGCCATTGGCGAAGACATAGATAACGAAACCTTGGGCGGCGCCACCACTCAAACCGCTATTTCGGGTGTAGTAGATCACAAAGTGCCCAATGATAAAGCCGCCTTGGATAAAATCAAAAATATTTTTACTAAAATAGGCGATTTTGACAGAGCCGGATTTAATCGAATTGAAGCCAAAGCACCGGCTAAAAATCCCGAAGAAATTTTTGGTATTTTACCCAAATCAAGACAAGAGCCTTACGATATGTATGAAATCATAGACCGGTTGATAGATGCCGGCAGTTTTGACGAATACAAAGCCGACTACGGCAAAACACTTATTACCGGTTATGCCCGTATTGACGGTTGGGCGGTAGGTATTGTGGCTAATCAACGCAAAATTGTCAAAAATGCCAAAGGAGAGATGCAATTTGGCGGTGTTATATATTCCGATTCGGCAGACAAAGCCGCCCGTTTTGTTATGAATTGCAATCAAAAGAAAATACCTTTGGTATTCTTACAAGATGTTACCGGTTTTATGGTAGGCAGCCGGTCGGAACACGGCGGTATCATCAAAGACGGCGCCAAAATGGTCAGTGCCGTCAGCACTTCGGTTGTGCCAAAATTTACGGTGGTTATTGGCAATTCATACGGAGCCGGCAATTATGCCATGAACGGCAAAGCATACGACCCGCGTTTGATGTTGGCTTGGCCTACCAGCGAAATAGCCGTTATGAGCGGAGCCGCCGCCTCCAAAGTCTTGTTGCAAATAGAAGAAGCGCGGCTTAAAAAAATGGGTGAAACCATAACTCCTGAAAAAGAAAAAGCATTACTAGAAAAAATTCAGAATCGATACAACGAACAAATATCACCTTACTATGCTGCCGCCCGTTTATGGACTGATGCCATTATCAATCCATTGGAAACGCGCAAATGGATAAGCATGGGCATAGAAATGGCCAATCACAAACCCATTACCGAACGCTATAATGTAGGTGCCATACAGACTTGATAAAGCTAAAAACTATCTCACTAAAAAAGGCTTGACACTTTGATTAACCCGCAATAAATAATAGCCGCTTTTTAAGTGGCTGACATCAATTGGTTTTTGTATAGGTCTGTGTTTGAACGACTGTAATACTTGACCGTTTAAATTGATAATGCTGATATCACCCTGTGATAAATCTGCTTTTAAATGGATATAATCGGTAGCCGGATTGGGATAAACCGTAAAATCAACCGGTGCTATTTCATTATTAATACCATTGGTTTGATCCCAAGTAGCGGTAAAAAAACCTCGTCCGTGAGTGCCTGCCACGACTTTATTATTTGCAGGTTTAACATCCAGCATATCGACACGAACATTAGGAAAACCATTGTTTTGCGGTGTCCATACAACCGTAGCGGTTTCGATATTGTCTGTAGTCCAAATACCGGTTTCGGTAGCTAACATCACTTGATTGTGATTTTGCGGATGAAAAATAGCCCAACGCACCGGCATATCCGGCAAATTACCTTCAACATTTTGCCAAGTTTGTCCGCCATCTTGACTATACCAAACAGAAGCAACACCATAATTTGAAAGGGTTACCAATATATTTTGACCATTAGAAGCCGTTTGAATACATGACATAAAAGCATTAGGAAAAACACCTGCGCCTAATTCTTGCGAAACCGGATTACTATTGATATTTGTAACTTTATATAAATGTCCGTTGGCAGTGCCAATCAACAATTGGTTATTATCAATTAAGCGTATGGCGGAAAAATAAGTGCTTGCCCCGGTGTTTAGGTTTAAAAAAGAACCGTTTTCGTGATTAGCCACATCGGTCAATTTTAAAACTTGATCAGCACGATTGTTATGCAAATCGGAAGCAATAGCCCAAATGGTATTGTTTTGCGAATCGTAATCAAAAGTGCTGGTAAACAAACCCGATGCATATCCGTATAAATAATTACTTTGACCATTTTGATAATTGGTTACTTTAAACTGATTGTCATAAGTAGAGCTAATCAACAAAGGTTCATCATCATCAAACCTGCAAAAAGCACCGTCACCACCTTGTATCATATCCGATTCCGTAATAGGGCTGTTCCAATACACAACCGTCCCGTTATCTTGAAGACCACCGGATAAATAATCATTATTATCCGATTTATTGATAGCAGCCGAATAAAACTGTAATGTATTATATGATTTATTTCTAGGTTCAAATATAATATTATTGGTATTGGCGGTTGCCGTATAAAACACGCCGCCGTCAGTACTGATAACCAATTCACCGGACTGAGACGAAAGAAACAATATCTTATGAATATCAGCATGCACATAATCATCTCCGCCACCGTAATACATGGCAGCCCAATCTGAAATTTGTTGCCAAGTGTATCCGCCGTTTTCTGAAAGATAAGTGTCTAAACCTCCAATAAATACCCTGTCAGCATTGTTCGGATCAACAGAAATTGATAAAGCATGCCAAGCCAAATAAGCCCAATTATCACCATAATTTTGTGGTATTGACAGGGTTTGCCAAGTTTGTCCGCCATTATTTGAAGTAGCCAATATTTTACCAATAGTCTGAGGAAATCCTTCTATGGTTTGTTGCAAAGATTTGGCCGCAAACACAGCATATATTTTATCAGGATTACCGGGCGCAGAAGCCAGTTTGACTCTTCCGGGAATATTATAATCGTTATCTTGACCGATTTGTGTGGCAAATTGATTAATCACTGTCCAACTACCGGGATTACCCGTATCAGAATATAAAATATGACCACCTCCCAAATCATCTTGGTTTCTCTTAGTTCCAACCAATATTTGACCATTGCCGGTAATTTCAATATCCGAAACGGCATAAGGTTTATTGGTATTAGGGATATTAGGCAACACTTGCTCCCAAGTTTGCCCGCCGTCATAAGAACGGTATAAACCTTCAGAGGGTTGGGCATTAAAATTATGTCCACGGTAAATACCGGAAACAACACCGGCATAAAGCACGCTTTGTCCGTTATTATTTTTAATGACTAAATCGCTGATGTAAGCAAAATTTTGAGTTGTTAATAAACGGCTAAACGATTGACCGCCATCGGAAGATTTCCAAATACCGTAACCCCGTCCCGACGATTCTCTATACATATCAGTGATAGCCGTTTCGTATTCGCCGGTTCCCACATACATAATTTGCGGATTATTAGGGTCAAACACTATAGCACTTATGGCCAAAGTTTCCCATACATCGCCAACAGGCATCCATGTTGAACTTGAATTACTGATATCTTGATTAACCCATAACCCACCGGTGGCACTGCCTGCCCAAACCTTATGATGTGTAGGGTCATTAGGATCTATACAAAGGGTTTTAGTGCGTCCGCCCATATTTGATGGAATTTGTGTCCAATTGATATTGGCAGCAAATTTGGACAATGATTGTTTAAGTTTAGTTTCTGTCAATGCTACTGAAAAACGTTTAAAGGGAATCTGTCCTGTACCGGGATCTTTCATCATTTCAAAATCGCGTAAACCTGCCCGTCCGGGTGCATCAAACACCTCTTTATTTATCTCATTAACTTTTTGTTGATTATCCGTTAAATTATAAAGAACTAATAGTGAAATAAATAGAACTAAAACACTACTTAAATAAAAGAAAAATTTCATAAAAACTATTTTAGGTAAATATAAAAAAAGTAGTTATCATAAACGGTAAATTATCATACATTTAACATTTTAAAGAATATGTTATTTAAATAAATATATGATTAAAATCAATTTTACAGCCGTATTAAATCGTATATTTGTCTTAAACTAAAAAAATAATCTACTATGACAATTTTAAAATCTTCGGTAGCAAAAAAGGTGGCAATGGCACTATCAGGTTTATTTCTGGTAATGTTTATTTTGATTCACCTTGCTATTAATTTGACCTTAATTTATCCGGGCAAAGAAGCTTTTGATGCAGCCGTTGAATTTATGGCAACCAATCCGTTTATTCAACTGATGCAACCGGTATTATTCTTAGGCTTTATTTTTCATATAGCCATGGGAATATATTTGGAATGGACCAATCAAGGCAAACGTTCGGTTAAATATGTAAACAGCAATCCGGGAGCCGCCTCATCATGGGCATCTCGCAATATGATTTGGACCGGTTTGTTTGTATTATTATTCTTGATTGTGCATTTGATTAACTATTTTGTGCCGTTTAAAACACAAGAAATTCATGATCATTATGCATTGGTTACCGGTTTGTTTAAAAATCCTTTCTATACATTATTTTATGTATTGGCATTTATCGGTTTAGGCATTCATTTAAGTCATGGATTTCAATCGGCTTTTCAATCGTTGGGAACACCCCGTGAAAAATGTAACAAAGCTTTGGTTATTACCGGCAATATCATTGCATTATTAGTGGCATTCGGTTTTTCTGCCATTGCCATATATTTCTATTTTAATTAAAAAAATAATTAATTATGTCAACAATCAATATAAAAGAAGGCGCACCATTAAAGGCCAAAATTCCTCAAGGGGATTTGTCACAGAAATGGACCATATACAAAGACAAAATCAGATTAGTCAGTCCTGCTAACAAGCGAAATCTCGACATTATCGTAGTCGGAACAGGTTTGGCAGGAGCCTCTGCAGCCGCTTCGCTGGCTGAATTAGGATATAATGTTAAAGCTTTTGCTTTTCAAGATTCTCCACGACGGGCGCACTCTATTGCAGCTCAGGGTGGTATCAATGCCTCAAAAAACTATCAAAATGACGGTGACAGCGATTGGCGTCTGTTTTATGACACTATTAAAGGTGGCGACTATCGTGGACGCGAAGCCAACACTTACCGCTTAGCCGAAGTATCCGGTGCTATTATTGATCAAGCCGTTATGCAAGGGGTTCCCTTTGCCAGAGATTATGGCGGTTTATTAGACAACCGTTCTTTCGGTGGTGTTTTGGTATCGAGAACTTTTTATGCTAAAGGCCAAACAGGTCAGCAATTATTATTAGGTGCTTACTCCGCACTCAACCGTCAAATTGCACGTGGTAAAGTCGAAATGTATAACCGCCACGAAATGATTGATTTGGTAGTTATGGACGGACATGCCCGTGGTATTATAGCCCGCAATTTGATTACCGGCCGGTTGGAACGTTTTTCCGCCCATGCCGTAGTGATTGCTTCCGGAGGTTACAGCAATGTATATTTCTTGTCAACCAATGCTATGGGATCTAATGCTACAGCCGCCTGGCGAGCCCACCGCAAAGGTGCATATTTTGCCAATCCGGCTTTTGTGCAAATACACCCGACTTGTATTCCCCGTAGCAGTGAACACCAATCAAAATTAACCTTGATGTCCGAATCACTACGTAACGACGGTCGTATTTGGGTGCCTAAAAAATTAGAAGATGCCGTTGCTATCCGCGAAGGCAAGCTAAAACCAACACAAATACCTGAAGAAGACCGTGATTATTATTTGGAAAGACGCTACCCTGCGTTTGGTAACTTAGTGCCTCGTGATGTGGCCTCAAGAGCTGCCAAAGAGCGCTGCGATGCCGGTTATGGTGTTAACAAAACGGGAGAAGCCGTGTATTTGGATTTTGCCTCTGCCATAGAACGTTACGGCAAAGAACAAGCCCATCTAAAAGGTATAAAAAAACCTTCCAAAGAAATAATTACCGAACTGGGCAGAAAAGTTATTGAAGACAAATACGGCAACTTATTCCAAATGTATGAAAAAATTGTCGATGAAAATCCATACGAAACGCCTATGATGATATACCCCGCCAACCACTACTCTATGGGAGGCCTTTGGGTAGATTATGATTTACAATCCAATTTACCTGGCTTATTTGTGATAGGCGAAGCCAACTTCTCAGACCATGGTGCCAACCGTTTGGGGGCCTCAGCTCTGATGCAAGGTTTGGCCGACGGTTATTTTGTATTGCCATACACCATCGGAGATTATTTGGCCGACTATATTAAAGCCGGAAAAGTACCGACCGACACGCCTGAGTTTGATGAAGCTGAAGAAAAAGTCATGGAAGAAATCAATTTCTTCTTAAACAACAAAGGTTCTCATTCGGTTGATTATTTCCACAAAAAACTGGGAAAAATCATGTGGGATAAAGTCGGTTTGGCTCGAAATGCACAAGGTTTGCAAGAAGCCATTAAAGAAATACAAGAACTCCGCAAAGAGTTTTGGAAAGACGTGCGTGTGCCCGGCAAAGCTAACGATTATAATCCCGAATTGGAAAAAGCCGGTTATGTAGCCGATTATTTGGAATTGGGCGAATTATTGGCACTCGATGCCTTAAATCGTAACGAATCTGCCGGCGGACACTTCCGCGAAGAATATCAAACACCTGAAGGTGAAGCCTTGCGTGATGATGAAAATTATGCCTATGTAGCTGCTTGGGAATATCCGGCCAAACCTTATGAAAGATATACCAAGCAAGTAAATATGAGCGACGAAATATTGCATAAAGAACCGCTTATTTTCGAATTTGTGAAACCAACAACCAGAAGTTATAAATAATTATGAAACTAAATCTTAAAATTTGGAGACAAAATGGACCTAACGACAAAGGACGTATGGTCGATTATCAAATAGATGGTGTAGAATCTGATATGTCCTTCTTGGAAATGTTGGATTTACTAAATGAAAACTTAATCGCCAAAGGCGAAGAACCTATAGCATTTGATCATGACTGCCGCGAAGGTATTTGCGGCATGTGTTCATTGTATATCAACGGCGAAGCTCATGGTCCCGACCGTTTGACGACCACTTGCCAATTGCATATGCGCCGTTTTAAAGATGGCGAAACCATAACCATAGAACCTTGGCGTGCCAATGCATTTCCGGTTATCAAAGACCTGATTGTAGACAGATCTGCATTAGATCGCATACAACAAGCCGGAGGCTATATTTCGGTCAATACTTCAGGAAGAACCGTGGATGCAAATAACATCCCCATTCCTAAAAAAGATGCGGATAATGCTTTTGATGCTGCCACATGTATCGGTTGTGGTGCCTGTGTAGCTACTTGTAAAAATGCTTCGGCTATGCTATTTGTATCAGCTAAAGTCGCTCAGTTTGCCCAGCTACCACAAGGCCGTGTTGAGGCTGCTAAACGCGTTCAAGATATGGTGGCCGTTATGGATGCCGAAGGTTTTGGTTCTTGTACTAACACAGGCGCCTGCGAAGTGGAATGCCCCAAAGGTATTTCATTAAGTAATATTGCTATTTTAAATAAAGAATTCTTATTGGCACAAGTCAAATAAATTTAATAATTAAAACCATTTCAAAAACCGGCAAGATTTTATAATAATCATGCCGGTTTTATTATAAATGAACATTTTTTTGAATATTTTTATACAAAAACTTGCTTTATAATGATTTTTGATTAAATTTGCTTTATAATTTCTTAAAAAACCGCCTATAAGTTCATATTTACGTTTTTAATTTCAACCAATAGAAACCTTTGAATTAAACCTTTTAATTCAATAAAACTGTAAATATGAATAAAACCAAATCCTATTCCGACTCTCAATTGGTAGCCATGTATATCAATGGCAACGAAAATGTATTAGAGAAATTGTTACACCGTCATCGTGACAAAATTTTTGGCTTTATCTACTCCAAAGTTCGTAATCAGGAATTAACCGAAGATCTTTTTCAAGACACTTTATTTAAAGTAGTTAGGACTTTAAAAAAAGGTAAATATATTGAAGAAGGTAAGTTTTTATCTTGGGTAATCAGAATAGCACACAACATTATCATAGACTACTATCGTAAACAAAATAAAATGAAAAAAGTGTATGAATCGGAAGATTTTTCCATGTTTGATATTCTGCATGACAGCTCATTAGATGCTGAAAAACAAATGATAAGACAACAAATGATTGAAAAAATAAAAGTGTTGATTGAAAAATTACCCAAAGACCAAAAACAAGTGCTAAAAATGCGTATATATGAAGAATTGTCCTTTCAAGAAATAGCCGAAAAAACCGATGTCAGCATCAATACGGCTTTGGGCAGAATGCGCTATGCATTGATTAATCTTAGAAAAATAATAGAAGAAAATAATATTTTGTTGACGTGATAAAATAATCTGTAAGTCCTTGCGTTAGTATATCAAAAAGATGCTTATGCAAGAACACTACACTATGACAAAACGCGTCAATTTTCGTATTTCTTTGGCACTTGCTTACAGCAAAGCCATACAAGTAATTGACAGCAAGATGCTTAACAAAATTATTCTAATTAACAATTAATTAGTTTAAGTGTCCCAAATAAAAGCCGGTTTCATAGAGCCGGCTTTTTTGTATTATTAATGTTAACCTTGTTTCAAAGTTTTCATTATAATATCTTTATCGGGATTATAGGGGCGTGCCGGAGCATATTCACGGCCGTAATAAATTATTTGTAAGTGTAAATCATTCCATTTATCCTTAGGGAACAAACGCTTGGCATCTTTTTCGGTTTGGGTTACATTCTTGCCGTTGGTCAAACCCCATTGTGTCATTAACCTATGTATATGCGTATCTACCGGAAAAGCAGGCTTGCCAAAAGCCTGACTCATAATCACACTGGCCGTTTTATGACCAACGCCGGGCAAAGATTCTAGGTCCTCAAAAGTATCCGGCACTTTGCCATTATATTTTTCTACCAGTATTTCCGATAATTTATGAATAGCTTTGGCTTTTTGAGGTGACAAACCTACCGGCTTGATAATTTGACGGATTTGTTCTACACTGAGCTTTTTCATATCATACGGATTGTCAGCCAATTGAAATAGAGCCGGCGTCACTTTATTGACCATTTTGTCAGTAGTGCGTGCCGATAATAAAACAGCTATCAAAAACGTAAATGTATTGGTATGATCTAAGGGAATAGGCGGATTGGGATACAACTCCTCCAATATATCCATAATAATTTGCACTTTTTCTTTCTTTGTCATTATATTATTGATTAATTGATAATTTGATGAACCGATGATATGATGAATTGATTACCTGATGAATCGATGAATAGATAACATATTTATATTCAAATGCTCATGCTGAACTAAATTTGTAACTTCACATCATAAAATAATAGCGCTTTGACAAAGCCTGTATAATCAAACTCGGAAACTCCACTTCCACATTTTTTATTATCTTTGTCCTGTACAGACTTTGCCTTGCAACGTTTCAACAGCCCTAATCCTAAAAACATTGTAGCACAACGTCTCGACAAAAATAAGATAAAATTATGACACACCTTAAACCGGGCGACAAAGCCCCCTATTTCGAAACCAAAAACTGTATGGGAGAAACCGTTAAACTCACGGATTTTGCCGGTCAAAAACTCATTTTATATTTTTATCCCAAAGCCATGACACCGGGGTGTACTGCCGAAACAGTCAATTTGGCCGAACATTATAAGCTATTGAAAGAAAAAGGTTTTGATGTAATAGGTATCAGCCCCGATGATGAAAAACGTCAAAAACGTTTTAAAGAAAAATACAAGGTTCCCTTTTCATTAATTCCCGATGAAGAAAAAAATATTATTAATTTATATGGTGTATGGGGACCAAAAAAACTCTACGGACGCGTTTACGACGGACTGCACCGCACCACCTTTATCATAGATGAAAACGGTGTCATTGAACACGTTATCAAAAAAGTAAAAACCAAGGCACACACCGAACAAATACTATCGCTTTATGAATAATCAAGATGTCAAATGGACTAAAATTTACAGTTGCGATGATGGTATAAAAGCACAACTCATCAAAAATTTGATGGAAATAGAAAATATTCCCGTCCGGTTGCTCAATGTCAACTCCAATAACATTTTTCCTGACAGCTACATTGCCGAAGTAGATATTTATGTACTGGAAGAATATGTTGAACAAGCGAAAAAACTGATTGAAGAGAATTTTGAGTAAAATTTTATATTCACAAATTCTCAAAATTTATGTTTAGCAAAGAAGAATCCGCTCGCCTACGTAAGGAATTTTGGACAAGTTTCGGCAAATCTTTTCCTCGAAAATGGTTGCGTTATAATACCAAAATCAAAGATTTATCGCTCAAGTTTTATGCCGACCGCAAAAAAGCTGCGGTCTCAATAGATATTGAAATGAAGGATGAACTGTTACGTGAAATATATTTTGATAAATTTTTATCCTTAAAAGGCATTTTAACAACTGAAATTCCCAATTTAGTATTTGATAAAAACCATTACCTGGAAAACGGTAAAAAAATCAGTCGTATATATGTTGAATTACCCAACGTCAGCATTCATAACAAAGATACTTGGGCAACCATTTATCAGTTTTTCAACGAAAAAATGGATAAAATAGAAAATATTTTTATTGAGTATCAAGACTTTATAAAAGACATCTAATACCAAACCGGAAAGATATCCTATAATAAATTTTGTTTATTATATAAAATTTAAACTAAGCAAAATTTATGTTAAAAAGCCAATCCTTTCAGCCTATTCTTGTATTTTTGCTATCAAAATAGCTGTTAATGGAAAACTTAATCAAACAAATATATAATCTTATCATTTCAACCAAAACAATGGTTGTGCTTTTTATCTTATTTGCCACTGCTATGGCTGTAGCCACATTTATTGAAAACGATTTTGGCACCCCTACGGCACGCACTTTGGTTTATAATAGTTTTTGGTTTGAATTGCTTATGATTTTATTAGCCGTTAATTTAATCGGCAATATCATTCGTTTTAAAATGTATCAACGAAAAAAATGGCCTGTTTTTCTTTTTCATATTGCTTTTTTACTCATACTCGTTGGAGCCGGCGTTACACGGTATATCAGTTTTGAAGGCATGATGCCCATTCAAGAAGGCGAAACCACCGATACCTTTTTATCCGACAAAGTCTTTTTAAAAGTTCATATTGATGACGGCAACAGACAAATAGATCCGCCCATACAAAAAGCTCTCAACTTATCAGCTATTGATGTGCCTTATTTGACAGACAATCATTACAGCACATCTTTAGACTTTAATGGTACTCCGGTGCATATAAATATCCTATCTTATGTACCACATGCTTTGGATAGTTTAATTGAAGACCCAAAAGGCCAAACTTATTTAAAAATTGTTGCCTCTACGCCACAAGGCAGGCAAAATATATATTTGGAAGACGGCAAACAAATAGATATTAACGGGCACCGAATGGCCTTTAACAATACCTTTCCTAACGATATAAATATCTTTATAAAAAACGATTCACTTTATATACTGTCACCTTTTTCCGGCACACGTATGCGTATGCAAGACCAAAAACAATTTGAAGTGCCTAAAGACTCCGTAGTACCGTTCCATTTAGCCTCTTTATATCAATTTGACGGACTTAGTTTTGTGGTGCCGCAAGCACCTGTTAAAGGCAAATTACAATATTATGCCGGCCCTAAAAACAGCAACAACCGCGATTTGTTAAGAGTAAAAGTAACCGCCGGCAAACAAAATAAAACGGTGAATTTATATGGCGGTCAAGGCATGCCCGAAAACCCTAAAATATTCCAACTCAACGGTTTAAATTTTCGTATGAATTACGGTTCGGTATTTCGACATTTACCATTCCAACTCAAACTGCGCGATTTTCAACTGGAAAAATACCCCGGTTCCGAAATGCCAAAATCTTATGCCAGCGAAATAACCGTAATCGATAAAGACACAACTTTTGATTTTCGTATTTTTATGAATCATGTGCTCAATTATAAAGGTTACCGTTTTTATCAATCATCATATACCATTACACCACAATTTGAACAAACACAACTATCTGTCAATCATGACTTTTGGGGCACTTGGATCACCTATACCGGTTATGCCCTGCTCTATTTCGGTTTATTGATGATTTTTATGGTCAAAGGCACCCGTTTTTACAAGTTAAGACAACAGCTGTCCAAATTGCAAAAAAAACGACATACCGGTTTGATATTACTACTGTTAACCGCCGGACTATCCACTCTGCAAGCCCAACAGCCACTAACTAAAATAGATTCCATCATTATACAAACCGTAGCACCTGCCAATAAAGCCGAAGCATTCGGCCACTTGGTCATTCAGGATTACGGCGGACGTATGAAACCCGTCAATACTTACAGTTCCGAACTTCTGCGAAAACTCACAAAACACGACACATATACATTATCTAACGGCAAAAAACTAACCTCCGATCAAGTATTAACCGGTATGATAAGTTATCCCGAAGGTTGGTGGTATGTCCCTATAATCTATATTAAACCGCAAGACCAAAAACTACGCGATATAATAGGAATAGACCGAAAACAAAAATATGCCACTTTGGTCGATTTTTTTGACGAAAAAGGCAATTACAAATTACAAAAATACATTGAAGATGCTCAAAAAAAACGAATTAAATCTAAATTTGAGCAAGACGTCATCGATGTCAGCGAACGAGTTAATTTACTTTACAATACATTAATGTCCGAAAATCTGCGACTATTCCCACTACCTGATGATCCTAACCACAAATGGTATTCGTGGACACAAATTAAAAAATTCGATTTTAACGACGCCGACAAAAACTTTGCCGTCAATGCCATTCCACTATGGACCAAAGAAATATTTAAAGCCAAAGAAACCAACGATTATAAATTAGCTGATCAAATTCTTGCCGGCATAGACAAATATCAGCACAATTTCGGCCAAGCGGTTTACCCTTCAAAGAAAAAAATAAAATGGGAAACATTTTACAACAAACACGATGCATTTCGTAATTTGTTTTGGCAATTTATGACGCTATCCCTATTCATATTTATTTTAGCCATAGCCCAAATTTTCAGTCGTAATAAACTCATAGATTATCTCATCAAAGCCTTATACTTTATAAGTATTTTATTTTTTATCTGGATGCTATTCTTTATGGCGCTACGTTGGTATATCAGCGGGCATGCCCCTTGGAGCAACGCATACGAATCCATGATTTATGTTTCCTTTGCCATTATTTTATTTACATTGATATTAGGACGTAAATCACCCTTGGTATTAGCCTCCGGCCTCTTTGTAGGTTCTATGACTTTGATGATTGCCCACTGGAATTGGATGGATCCGCAAATTGAAAACCTTGTTCCCGTGCTCAATTCTTATTGGCTCGACATTCACGTATCCATTATTGTAGCCAGCTACGGTCCGTTTGCCATTGGTATGATTTTAGGGCTAATAAACCTGTTACTTATGGCACTTACCACCCCACAAAACAAAACAAAATTAGAAGCCTATATCAAAGAACTTACCATAGTAACCGAAATGGCACTTACCATAGGTTTGGTTATGCTTACCATAGGTAACTTTTTGGGAGGACAATGGGCCAACGAAAGTTGGGGACGCTATTGGGGTTGGGATCCCAAAGAAACTTGGGCACTTATCAGCATTATAGTATATGCCTTGGTCATACACGCACGATTTGTTCCCGGATTACGCGGACTATTTACCTTTAACCTGCTGGCCGTTATCTCATTTGCCTCAATTGCCATGACCTATTTCGGCGTCAATTACTATTTGGCAGGTTTACATTCCTACGCCAAAGGTGAACCGCAACAAACTCCGGCATTCATTTATTATTTTATTACCTTTGTATTTGTCTTGGCAATCATGGCCTATTACAAATACCGGAAATATTACGCCAAAAACAATTAATAATTCACAACTTACAATATATAAAGGCGTGTCCTTTCCACAAGCCCGCCACCGGATGCCACGGGCTGGGCTATTCGCTCAAATTCGGTTTGTCGAGCCGGTTGGTTTATAATACCAAACACTCAACACACTAAACACCTTTCTCTTTCCAAAAAAATCCCGTATCTTTGTTATCACATTATAGGAACTAATAAAACAAAATAATCTTATGAAATTTTTTATAGACACAGCCAATTTAAACGATATTAAAGAAGCCAATGAATTAGGCATTTTAGATGGTGTAACTACCAATCCGTCCTTAATGGCCAAAGAAGGTATAACAGGAAGCGAAAATATCTTAAACCATTACCGCAAAATATGCGAAATTGTTTCGGGAGACGTTAGCGCCGAAGTCATTTCTACAGATTTTGAAGGCATGATCAAAGAAGCCGAAGAATTGGTTAAAATAGCCCCGAATATTGTCGTTAAGATACCTATGATTCAAGACGGTATCAAAGCCATCAAATACTTGAGCAACAAAGGCATTAAAACCAACTGCACCTTAGTATTTTCAGTAGGTCAAGCCTTATTGGCAGCCAAAGCCGGTGCTACTTATGTATCGCCTTTTATTGGACGGTTAGACGATGTATCCACCGACGGCTTACAACTTATTTCCGATATTCGTTTGGTATTTGACAATTATGGATACACCACCGAAATATTAGCCGCTTCTATCCGCCACACCATGCATATTATCGATTGTGCTAAAATTGGCGCCGATGTAGTAACCTCACCTTTAAAACCTATTTTAGGTTTATTAAAACACCCGTTAACCGACATCGGTTTGGAAAAATTCTTAGCAGATTACAACAAAGGAAACGCATAATATTCAACTTTTAACTCAATTTATAATCCCGTTCTCGATACATCCCGAAACAAGTTCGGGACACTCGAACTGACACTGTAAATTATAAACTGATAACTAAAAACTTTTAACTCATTGAAAATGGCAAAATTTATCAAACTTTACAACGATCACACCGATCAAGTTTTAATAGATGAAGTTGTAGATACGCTTCGTAATGGCGGTTTGGTAATTTACCCTACCGATACCGTTTACGGACTGGGTGCCAGCATCAAAAACACCAAAGCTATTGAACGCTTGGCACAACTCAAAGGCACCAAAGTTGACAAAGCCAATTTTACTTTTCTATTTCCAGATTTGAGCAATTTATCCGAATATACCAAGCAAATAGATACATCAACTTTCAAAATTTTAAAAAAGGCTTTTCCCGGACCATACACAATGATTTTGCCCGCCAATAACAAACTGCCCAAAGTTTTTAAAAAACGTAAAACCTTTGGAATGCGTATTCCCGATAATCAAATTTTGCAAAAAATAATGACACAATTAGGACACCCTTTGGTGAATATTTCCATTAAAGATGAAGATGAAGTTATAGAATACACCACCGATCCGGAATTGATAAATGAAAAGTGGGGAAAATTAGTCGATGTGATTATTGATGCCGGTTACGGCGACAACAATCCCTCAACGGTCATTGATTTGTCACAAGGCGAGCCGGAGATTATCCGGGAAGGAAAAGGAGATTTGGAACGATTGAATTTATAGTGATTTACAAAATCTGTCATATCGAGTGTCCCGAGAGCAAAGCGATTCGGGATGTATCGAGATAGACCAGTTACATTGACCGATGAACAATGATAAAGACAGGTGACTGAGTGATTGACGAAGTATGAGGCAATCGTATCGAAGTCACCGATAGTGTCATTTCGATGCGAACCTGAGAGCAAGAAATCTTTTAATACTTTGTAGTTTTGATAAAAAGATTCCTCATTACATTCGGAATGACAAATGAACGATAACAGATAATAGAGAATAAAGATGATGAATGGATGGCTGAGTGATTGACAAAGCATGAGGCAATCGTATTGAAGCCACCTATTATACAATAATTAAATTGTCAAACAATAAACACATGAACAACCACATACATTTTATAGCCATTGGCGGTGCCGCTATGCACAACTTGGCTATTGCCTTGCATAAAAAAGGCTATCAGGTTACCGGTAGTGATGATGAAATTTTTGATCCTTCCAAATCAAGATTGGAAAAATACGGCTTATTACCGGACAAATTCGGTTGGTTTCCTGAAAAAATCAACAAAAATATAGATGCTATCATTTTGGGAATGCACGCACAACCCGATAATCCGGAGTTGAAAAAAGCACAAGAATTAGGCATTCCTATTTATTCTTATCCCGAATATTTATACCTGCAAAGTAAAGATAAAAAACGTGTAGTCATTGCCGGATCGCATGGAAAAACCACCATCACTTCAATGATCTTACACGTTTTGGACAAAGCCGGTAAAGATGTCAATTATATGGTTGGATCACAACTTAAAGGGTTTGAAACTATGGTCAAATTAGATGATGAATTAGATACTGTCATCTTAGAAGGAGACGAATATCTTTCCTCGCCTATTGACCTGCGTCCAAAGTTTTTATGGTACCAACCGCATATTACGGTTATTAGTGGTATTGCTTGGGATCATATGAACAAATTTCCCGACAAACAAGATTATATCGATCAATTTGCCAAATATATTGACACTATTGAAGAAAACGGTATTTTAATTTATAATGAAGAAGACCGGATTCTCAAAGAATTGGTTGCAAGCAGCAACAAAAACATTCAAAAAATACCTTACCAAACACCGGTTTATCAAAAGGAAGGCAATCGTTTTTATATCAATCATAACGGCAAAAAAACAGAACTGCAAATATTAGGAGCTCACAATATGCAAAATATGGAAGCCGCCCGTAAAGTTTGTCAGGCTTTGGGTGTTAATGATGATGATTTTTACAAGGCTATGCAAAGTTTTAAAGGTGCCGACAAGCGATTGGAAAAAATTTATGAAACCGATGACAGGGTCATTTTTAAAGATTTTGCACACGCACCGTCTAAGGTGCAAGCCAGTGTCAATGCGGTAAAAGAAAGTTATCCCGACAAAAAAGTAGTTGCCGTATTGGAATTGCATACATACAGCAGTTTAAACCAAAAGTTTTTGCCCGAATACAAA
>JAMOMQ010000164.1 GCA_027066995.1 Flavobacteriales bacterium | reverse complement strand
CCAATGCACAATTTAAATTTGGGGTTCAAGCCGGTCTCAATGGCACATCAGTAACAACTCATTACGGGAAAGATATTGATAGGGATTCTAAATATCCTGTTAAAACCAAATTTGGTTTTAATTTTGGCGTGGTTGCCGAATATGAATTTAATGATAATTTAGGCTTACAATCCGGTTTATTATACACACAAAAAGGCTATCAAATCGACTGGGATCAATTTCTTAAAGACAATAATATGGAAGGTAAAGTAGATGGTTATATGTATTACAAATATAATTATTTACAATTACCTATTCATCTCTATTACAAAATAAATGATTTTAGAATTATGGCCGGACCTTACCTGGCTTATGGTATTGGTGGAAAAGCTAAAATAGATGCTACCTACCGTTTAGATGGTGAGAGTGATTCTCTAAGAGATGAAACTGATTTAACGGCTGTTTCGGGGGAAGTAAGTGCAAGAGATTTTGTAACCGAAGATAACGATGCTTTGTTCTATAAAACATACAATGCTTTTGACATAGGATTGGACTTTGGCGTTGCTTACCAATATCAACAGTTTATGCTCAAAGCACAATACAGCATCGGTTTTAATAACCTGACTCCCAAAATTAAAGATTATCCTGATTTTGATCCTAATGATTTTTCCTTTAAAAATAAAGGGTTTAATATTTCGGTAGTCTATATGTTTAATGAATAAAGGGAATTATTAAATATACAAAAAGAGCCGCATAAAAACGGCTCTTTTTTAATTAGATGTGGAAATACAATTAATCTACACAATGTAGTTTTTTGTATTTTTCCATCAATTCGTCAGAAGATTCTTCGTGGTTAGGATCTTTATCAATAGCGTCAACAGGACATACTGCCACACATTGAGGCTCATCAAAGAAACCTACACACTCTGTACATTTGTCAGGAACAATGTAATAGAACTCGTCGGAAATGGGATCTTGAGGGGTATCGTCATCAAGACAAGTACCGTCTGCCATGTTCCATTCTTCACCGGGCTCATAAATAGCAGTGTTAGGACACTCGGCCAAACATGCACCGCAATTGATACAATCTTCGTTAATAAATAATGCCATAGTTTTTAGTTTTTATGTATTAATAGTTTAATTTTGTAGACAAATATAATACCATTTTTGATAATGACAATACAAGAGCGTAAAAATTCTTTAAAAAGTTTAGGTAAATTTTTATCACAATTCAGTTCTAAGGGTATTCAAAAAAAAGATAATATTCCCCATAATGATATTTTTTTTGACGCTTTAAAAATGCTGATAGACCGGGCATATGAGTCCAATCCTTGGTTTACACGGGACAATGTTTTATATGCCCTGCAATCTTGGGCTGATGCCTTAACACCGGAAAAAATTGATCGTTGGTTTGAAATGGAAAATATCAAAAACCCCAAGCAATCCAAAACCGTCGGTGTTATTATGGCCGGTAATATTCCTTTGGTTGGCTTTCACGATTTTTTGAGTGTATTGGCTACCGGACATAAAATAAAAGCGAAATTATCATCTAATGACAAATTGCTATTGCCTTTATTGGCTAAATATCTGATAGCTTTGAACCCGGACTATAAAAACCAAATCGAATTTGCAGACGGCACACTTAAAGATATAGATGCCGTGATTGCCACCGGCAGTAATAATACGGCGCGCTATTTTGATTATTATTTTGGTAAATATCCACATATTATTCGTAAAAACAGACATTCGGTAGCCGTTTTAGACGGCCAAGAAACAACTGAGGAATTGCACTTGTTGGCAGATGACATTATGCGATATTTCGGTTTGGGCTGTCGTAATGTGTCCAAAATATTTGTCCCCGAAGATTATGACTTTAATCCTTTATTCAAAGCTTTGCTCAAATATAAAGAACTGATTAACTATCAAAAATATGCCAATAATTATGATTACAATAAAGCCGTTTATCTAATGTCGGTTGATAAAAATGACAGAAACAGTTTATTGGATAACGGATTGTTGCTTCTAAAACAAGATACAGGCTATGGCTCGCCCATTGGGACATTGTTTTACGAATATTATAAGCAACCGGAAGATGTGCAACAAATATTAGCTCACGACAAAGATAAAATACAAGCAGTGGTAAGTCATTTGCCTTCCATTAAAAATGCCATTGCCTTTGGCTCTACACAAATGCCACAACTTTGGGATTATGCCGACGGTATTAATACCATTGATTTTTTAGGACGGTTATAATACAAAAATAAGCTGCCAAACAGGCAGCCTATTTTATTGTGTTGTTAACCTAAAAATTATAATTATGAATATAATTATACTTTTTCATTCACTTCGGATTCATCGACCAAACGGAATCCTGCGCCATGAATATTGACAATCTTCACTTGCGGGTCGCGTTGTAAAAGTTTGCGCAATTTGGCAATATAAACATCCATACTTCTTGAAGTAAAATAGTTATCGTCTTGCCAAATTTTGGTCAAAGCTTTTTCACGCGGCATCAAATCATTTTTGTGAAGTGCCAACATTTTAAGCAATTTGTTTTCTTTGGGTGAGAGTTTCACCGGTTTTTCGTTTTTATAGAATAACTGTCTTAATTTGGAATCGAATTTAAAATCGCCGATATTAAATTTGACAGCTTCTGGTTTTTCTTCTTTAACCGGTTGCACTCTTCTGTTAAGCAAAGCTTTAATTTTGTATAACAATACCTCGGAATCAAAAGGTTTGTTAATGTAATCGTCAGCACCTAATTGGTAGCCTTTGAGCATATCTTCTTTTAGGGTTTTGGCCGTCAAAAAGATCAAAGGCACTTGCTGATTACGGGCTCTAATTTCTTTGGCCAATGTAAAACCGTCTTTGTAAGGCATCATTACGTCTAAAATGATTAAGTCATAATAATCTTTTTTAAACTTTTCGAAACCTTCCATACCATTACGCGCCAAAGTCACATCAAAATCGTTCAATCTCAGATAGTCTCTAAGAATGATACCGAAATTGATATCGTCTTCTACAAGTAGAATTTTCTTTTTTGTTTGTGTCATCTCTATTGTTGTTTGTGTTAATCTATATTAATTAATTTTCATTTTCTTTTGTTTGGTTAATTACAGGAAATTTGACTATAAATGTGCTACCAACAGACTTGATACTTTTAACCGTTATCTTTCCTTGAAAGGACTGCACTACTTTTTGCACATAAGCCAAACCCAATCCGTGTCCTTTGACATTATGAATGTTGCCGGTAGTCTCTCTGTAAAACTTATTAAAAATTTTCTTTTGCACCGATTTACTCATGCCAATCCCCTTGTCGCTGATTTCTATTACAATGTATCCCTTGTTATCATTGTATGTTTTAACGGTTATATCGGGATGTTCCTTTGAATACTTAACGGCATTGTCCAAGATATTGACAAAAACGTTAGTCAAAAGGGTTTCATCTCCCGGAACCATAGTTTTAGCGGCTTTAAAATCTGTGTTTAAAACACCGCCTTTGTCTTTAATCAACAAAGAGACATGCTGAATGGCGACATCCAAAATGTCATGAATGTCAACCGGATGTTTGTCTGCTTTAAGGTCGATACGGTCTAATACCGACAAACTTAAAACACTTTCAACCTGATTGAGCATTCGTTTATTTTCCTGTTTAAGCATACCCAAGTATGTTTTTAACTGATTTTCATCTTTGATGACTCCCGGATTTTTCATAGCATCCACTATCAAATTAATAGTGGCAATGGGTGTTTTAAATTCGTGCGTCATATTATTGATAAAATCAGTCTTCATCTGTGATATTTTCTTTTGCCGGACTATAAAATAAATGGTCAAAATGTATATAATCAATATAACCATCATAAGTAAGTCGGACAAAAACTGCACCCGCATACTTTCATGCTTAAACAATTCGTTTTTATTAAATGCAAGAACTAATTCATATTTTGTTAAACCCGATTTATCGGGAAATATTCTAAACTTATAATACTTAAACCGAGGGTCGTCGGGCTTAAAGTGCTTGCTGTGCACCTTAGTCAGAATACCATCGCTTAAGATTCCAAATTCGTATTTATAATCGATACCACGCCGAAACAGTTCGTTTTTAATCCAGTTTTGCAAACTGTCAACGGAAACTCTTTTATAAATCGGTTCAATAACCGAAATATCTTTAAAAGTCGATTCTAAATACCTATTGTCAATTTTTTCAATTTCAGCATTTTTAAATTCATTATTATGCTGAATTTTACCATTTCTAAAAAACCTTGTTTTGGTTTTTGAAACACTCAATTTGCCAAAAACAGAATCAAATTGACTTTCCGAAATAGGAAATTTCAAATTGATACCTTTTTCTAAAACCAAATGTTTATAAGCAAAAACTTCACCACTGTTTTTATTCTCCTTTTTATAAACAAATTCGTAAATATTGTTTTTGGTATCCTCCGCCTTAGCATCTTTAAACTTTTGGTAATACTTGTCATACTCAAAATTTTGCGCCTTGGATGTTACGGCATAAAGTATCTGCTTCATTAAATAATAAAACCGCTGATTTCGCAATTTTATATCATTCTCACGCAACTGCACCTGCATCATTCTAATTCCTATCACCGAAATGGTCATAAAAATTACCAAAAGTATAATACTTTTTCTTTTCATCAAGCAAAATTATGTTAAATAAAACAATTATTCATGAAACTTTGATATAAATTAACCTTTTTTTAACTTATTTTTAACTTTTGAATGAATTTTTACAGTTTTATCAATTAAACTTTCCAAATTTTCATTATTCTCTATAACAAAATCTGATTTTTTTAACAATTGAGTGTCGGTATTTTGATTTTTCATTACTTTTTTTATTTCATCTATTGTTTTTCCGTCGCGTTTTTCCAAGCGTTTTATTTTTTCATGCTTATCTGCTGTTACCGTTATAATATAATCCACTAATTTATCCATACCGGTCTTATGCAATATGGCATTTTCCGCTATTACATAATCGGCTTTTTGCTGCTTGACCCAATCTAAAAAATCTTGTCTGACTGCCGGATGCACAATAGCTTCCAACTTTTTTAACATTTTTGGATTATCAAAGACTATGCCGCTAATATAACTGACATTCAGTCGGTTATCAACATAAGCCTGTTCTCCGAACAAATTCTTAATTTTAGATTTAACAGCAGCATTCTCTCGCATAATAAATTTAGCCCTTTCATCGGCATAATATACAGGCACTCCCAGATTTTCAAATATTTTTGCCACTGTGGTTTTGCCACTGCCTATGCCGCCGGTCAATCCTACTTTAATCATGGGTTTGTTTTATGAGGTATGAAACTTTTTCAGGTATAAATTGCACATCAAAAATACCGTTAACCGGTCTGTCCAATACTATTTTCCAATATTTTTTTTGAGGTTTGTAAAAAACCGAAACCTTAAGACTATTTAAGTTGATTTGATCCAAATCGCTTTTAAAATATTTGTATTTAACGGTTACGGTTTCGGGCAAAAGTATAATATTTAAACCGGAAGGTAACTTCTTAACATACAATTTAACCTGAGTCTGCCCTTCTATAATCTCAGAAACAGGCAAATTATATGCAACTTCATTCACATTAAACTTAACGCCATTTATTTTTTTGATTGTCAATCTCTTACTGACATTTTTTCCGATATTGTTTATGTCATAATGACGGGTTGTCACCTGTGTAAGACTGTCTAATACACGGGACGAACCATAAGCCCAAACGGAGTCGGGTTTTAGTTCGGCTTGTTTTACGGGAGCAAAACCGGGTTTAAAACTCAAATCGACATCAGCAACCACCGGTAATTTTTTTTTATCAACCGCTCTTATGTCAAAATGAATCAATTCCGGAGTAATAGTTACAATCCGGTTATCACCACCTAACAGTTCACTTATTTGATTTTTATAGGTAAATGGCGTCCACTGCTGCTCATTTATCAAATCATTATTTTGAACATCTAAATAAAAAACAGGTGGCGCTATTTTATTTTTTAATATTCGATATCCGGTCAAACGAGCCTTAACATACAATGTATCATTAGGCAAGAAACCCTTATAATATTTTTTTGGTAAATTTTTATAGACCACCGGCACATTAAAAACATGAGTATATGTTTTGGCTAATTGTGAACCTAGCCATAACAAAACGGAAATCATAAAAAAGAACAAAAAGGTTCTTAATTTATTATTTCTCATCAAAAAATTAAAAAATATGCTAAATCTGCTATTCATATATCCAAAGCCGGAAAATATCATTTATCTTTGCAAAGATATTGAAAAAACATAGACAAAAGTGGCTTATTTATCTTTATTCGCATTAATATTCGGGGTGCATTTGTTAGCGGTAATGAGCCCCGGCCCCGATTTTGTCATGGTTTTAAAAAACGCCCTGCAATACAATCGCAAAACAGCCATTTACACAAGCTTGGGCATCAGTATGGGAATCGGTATTCATATTTTATACTCTGTGGCCGGTATCGCTTATCTTTTGCAAAAAAACCAAAATATTTTTCAAATTGTCAAAATTTTAGGCGCCTTATACATTATATATATGGGAATAAAAACTTTAAGATCTAAACAACAACCAATTGATTTCAAATCAAATGCCGGCAAGCATCTAAACAAATCCGAAGCCATTAAAATAGGGTTTATTACCAATGTTCTAAATCCCAAAGCATCTTTGTTTTTTTTGAGTATTTTCAGTTTGTTGATTCCACCCAACGTCCCCGCATGGGTTCTTTTAGGCATTAGTATAATGCTTATTAGCGTCACTTTTTTATGGTTTGCATTGGTCTCGGTAGTATTTACCAATCCGGTTATAGAAAAAAGGTATGAACGCTATGAACCTTATATTTTGAAAACTTTCGGACTGGTGCTCATTGGACTTGGACTGTTAATTTTCTTTGAATAAACACAATTATATAAACATTAATTATGAAACACAATCCGCTTTTATCAGATTTTAATACTTATTTGGATACTATTCCTTTTTCACAAATACAACCTGACCATTTTAAACCTGCCGTGCAGCAATTAATAAAACAAACCCGTCAAGAAATAGATCAAATAATTCACAATCCGGAACAACCCGATTTTAAAAACACCATAGAAGCTCTGGAGTTTTCGGGCATGCAACTCTCTATAGTGCAAAATATTTTGATGAATATCAATTCGGCCGAAACCAATGAGGCATGGCAACAAGCCAACGAAGAAGTTTTACCGGTTTTAAATGATTTTTATAATGATATTTGGCAAAACCAAGAGCTGTTTAAACGGGTTAAAGCGGTCAAAAACAGCACAAAACCGGAAACTTTAAATACGGAACAACAGATGTTATTGGATAAAACCTACAAAAGTTTTGTCAGAAACGGCGCTGATCTCAACAAAAAAAAGCAAAATCAATTAAAAAAAATAGATCAAAACTTAACCCGTCTAAAATTACAATTTAACAAAAATCTGCTCAACGATACCAATGCTTACAAATTGGTCGTAACTGACGAAACCAAACTGGAAGGGCTGCCCGAATCATACAAAGAAACCGCCCGCCGCTTGGCACAAGAACAAAAAACAGAAGGCTGGCTGTTTACACTGCAGGCGCCTTCCTATGTACCGTTTATGAAGTATATCAAAAACCGTGAGCTGCGTAAAGAAATGGCCTTGGCCTACGGTGCCAGAAGTTTTAAAAACAATGACAATAACAACAGTCAAATAGTGTTAGACATTGCCCGCTTACGTAAAGAACGAGCTCGGCTATTAGGCTATGACACGCATGCGCAATATGTTTTGGAAGAACGTATGGCACAAAATCCTGACAAAGTTCTTAATTTTTTAGACCAACTCTACCAAGCGGCTTATCCTCAAGCACAAAAAAACTTGGAGCAACTAAAAAAATTAGCCCGTAAAGACGGTATTGATACATTAGAAAAATGGGATGTTTCTTACTATATGAATATCCTCAAGAAACAAACATTGGATTTAGACGAACAAAAACTCAAAGTATATTTTCCTTTGGAACAGGTTTTACAAGGTATTTTTGACATAGCCCGCAAATTATACGGATTGACTTTTAAAGAAACGGACAAAATAGACAAATACCACCCGGAGGTTAAAACTTTTGAAGTTTTTGATGATAAAAATGACTTTTTAGCCATTCTGTATACAGATTTTTATCCCCGTCCGGGCAAACGGCAAGGCGCTTGGAAAACCGCTTATAAACCACAATGGCAAAAAGACGGTGTCAATGCCCGGCCGCATATATCCATAGTCACCAATTTTTCACGCCCGACAGACAACACACCAGCATTGCTCAATTTTAATGAAGTAACCACCCTGTTTCATGAGTTTGGTCACGCCTTACACGGCATGCTGGCGCAAACCACTTATCCCGGTTTGTCAGGCACCAATGTCTATTGGGATTTTGTTGAACTTCCCTCGCAAATTATGGAAAATTGGGCTTATGAAAAAGAAGCTTTGGATTTGTTTGCCAAACACTATCAGACCGGTGAATCCATCCCCGAAAACTATATAAAAAGCATTAAAAAAAGCCTGCAATTTATGGAAGGTTACGCCACCAACCGCCAATTGAGTTTCGGATATTTGGATATGGGCTGGCATCATCAATTTGATCCTCAAACCCATACAGATGTTTCTGCATTTGAAAAAGAAAAAATGGCCAAAACTCAAATATTGCCTTATCACCCTGCCAATAATATGAGTGTGGCCTTCAGCCATATATTTCCGGGAGGCTATGCTGCCGGATACTATTCTTACAAATGGGCCGAAGTATTAGACGCCGATGCTTTTGAATTTTTTAAAGAAAAAGGCATTTTTAATAAGGAAGTGGCACAAAAATTTAAACAATTGCTAGCTGCAGGTGGCACCCGCCATCCTATGGATTTATACAAAGCCTTTCGCGGTCGCGAACCCAAAGTAGATGCCCTGTTAAAAAGAGCCGGTTTAACGGCACACTAATAATTGATATTTTTCGTTTATATTTGACTAACAAAAATTTAAATTGATGAGACTAAAATGGCCTGTCCTTATTATAGGGATTATTTTGTGGGGAGTTTTACCAGCCAAAGCACAAAACAATGCTTGGGTGGATATGTTTTCTTATTTAAAGATCAAACATTTACAAAATACCGGCCATAAAATTTATGCTCAAGCCGAAAATGCTCTGTTTATCTATGATGATGATGCCGGCGAAATAGAAAAAATTTCGAGCATCAACGGTTTATCCGGTGATAATATTTCCAATTTTTATTATCATGAAGGCTTAAAAAAACTTTTTGTTTTTCATCAAGGTGGTCTGATTGAAATTGTAGATCAACAAAAAAACGTTTTTAAATCGCCGGAACTTTCCTACAACACCTTTATACCCTTGGACAAAAAGGAACTTAACAGCATTTTTGCAGATGGGGACTTACTGTATTTGTCTACAAAATATGGCATTAGCGTCTATGATTTGAACCGGAACGAATTTGGCGACACCTATTATTTTAATGACATCTCAGGCTATGCCAATGTTAAAAGTGTCGCTATTTTTAATCAAAAAATCTATGCTGCTACCTCTGCGGGTTTGTTCCGTGCCGATATGCAAGATAATTTGATTGATCAAACGGTTTGGACTAAAATAGACAACAACTCGCATTGGGCTGATTTACAAATTTTTAAACAACAATTAATAGGTGTTTTAGGACAAAAGATTTTTAAGATTACCAATTCCGGTTTTCAAGAAATGTTAAGCTTTAATCAAACCATAAGCGGCTTAAAAATCAATCAATATTTAAATATCCGTTTTGCTCACAGTATCAAAGTTTATAATCAAGATTTGATTTTGCAACAAAGTTTCCCTGACAATCTTTTCCCCGGAGATTATTTTTACGATGCCGTAGATCTCAATGATTATATATTTATAGGCACCAAAAAACAAGGTATTATTAAAAGTCCTGTTAATCAGGTCAGTTTCGAAAGCATTCATCCCGATTGTCCTTTAAGTAATCATGCCTATGGTTTAGATGCCCGCACCGGTATTTTATGGATGTCCTACGGCGATATGCGCGGGCTAAATCCTTACCCCATATACCGCGAAGGTTTGAGTTCTTATCAAAATAAAGCTTGGATTAATATTCCTTATGAAGATTTTAATATCAGTGATGTCTGTTTTGTAAAAATCAACCCGACCAATACCGGCGAAGTATATTTCGCTTCAGCCAAAAACGGTCTGATACGTATAAAAGACAATCAGATAGACCGGATTTTTAATCAAAATAACAGTCCGTTAACCATGCTTGAAACAGATGGTGTCAGGGTTTTTGACATCGATTTTGATTCTCAAAATAATTTATGGGTAACACATACCCCCAATCCGTATTTACTCAAATTAAAACCCGACAATACTTGGGAAACCGTTGATTTATCTAACATTCTTACCAATTTTAGTCATTTTAGAGGCACCACCGATTTATTGATAGATGACGATGACCACCTATTTATAGCTACCGAATATTTTGGACTGTTAGGCTATAATCCCAAAACCGGACAGACAACCTTTAATAAAAACGGCTTGCATCCCAGCGCTTATCCCTTGATTAAAACCATGGATTTAGACAAAGACAATGTATTATGGGTAGGCAACAACGACGGCTTACGCATTTTATCCAATCCCGCCGATATTTTTGACAATCCCAATACCGAATTCAAACCCATAAAAATAGTATATGAAGATGCCGTCCAACTACTGATGGAAGGACAAAATATCACCAAAATAAAAGTGGATGGTTCTAATAATAAATGGATTGCAACCTTAGGAAGCGGCGTCTATTATTTTAACGAAGACGGCACCAAAACCATTTATCATTTTACCAAAGATAACAGCCCTTTACCTTCCAATGACGTTTATGACATTGCCATAGACGGCAGCAACGGCATGGTATATTTTGCCACGCTGCAAGGTTTGGTCGGCTACAAAGGTTTTGCCACCGAAGGCGGCGACAATATGGACGATGTTTATGCCTTTCCCAATCCCGCCAATCAAAAAGAACACCAATTTGTAACCATCCGCGGTTTGATTACCGGTGTTAATGTCAAAATTGTAGATGTAGAAGGCAATTTGGTTTATGAAACCGAATCAAAAGGCGGTAGCATACAATGGGATTTAACGGCCTTTGGCAAATATAAAGTTGCCAGTGGTGTTTATATTGCACTGATTACCAACGAAGACGGCACCAAAACACAAACCACCAAAATTTTGGTCATCAAATAATGAATGTCTCTACCCCTGCTATTGTATTAGCCGTTATAAAATACAACGATGCCGATGCTATTGTAAAGACCTATACGGCACAAACAGGGTTTACATCTTTTTATATCAAAGGTTTTTTTAAAGGCAAAAAAGCCCGTTCAAAAAAAGCCTTATTTCAACCCAATGCTTTACTCGAAATAACCTTTGACTATAAAAACAAAGACAGTTTGGAACATCTGCGTGAAGCCCGTTTGCTATATCATTATAAACAGATTAATACCCATTTTGACAAATTAAACGTATCTACTTTTTTAAGAGAAGTGCTTTTGGAAAGTCTCAAAAACGAACAAGCAGATGCCGCTTTATTTCGGTTTATCTACCAAAGTTTTATACGATTAGACCAAGAAAAATTTCACCCCGATTTTCATTTGATTTTTTTATTAAAGCTTACACAATTTTTAGGTTTTTACCCCGACTTACAAACTCCGGGCACATACTTCGATATGCAAAATGCCCGTTTTACCGACCAACTGCCTTTGGGCGCCCATTTAAATCAAGCAGATAGTTTATGGCTAAAGCAATTATTAGGCACAATTTTTGCTGCAAAAAATATAAAAATAACTCAAAAAGACCGTCAAAAACTTATTGAAATCATCTTAAAATATTATCAGCAACATATTACAAATTTTAATTGGCCTAAATCTATAAAAATCCTTAATCAGATTTACGAATAAATTGTAAATTTGTTGCAACCGGAAAGCTATGAAAAAAAAACTACTCTATTTATATCTGTTTTTATCTGTTATTACCGCGAAAGTTTGGGCGCAAAACATAGTTGTCATAGACATGGAAACAACCTTTCCCATTCAGAATGTAACGGTAAAAAGCACCGACAATAAATATATTTTTCATACCAACAACGAAGGCGTTGTCAATATCCGGAATTTCAAGAAAAAGGATACCATTATATTTGAACATCCGCTATATGAAACTTTTAAAACTCTAAAAAAAGATATTTTAAAAAATAATTTTACCGTCGAATTGGTCAAAAAATACCAAAAACTGGACAATGTCATTCTCTCGGTATCACGCACCAAGAGTAAGAAAAAATCTATAGCCAAACAGGTTAAAGTGATTGATTACAACGAAACTTTAAAGGTGCAACCGGGCACTGCCGCCGATTTGTTGGAACAGTCAGGAGATATTGTAGTTCAAAAAACACAGGGAGGCGCCGGCAGCCCTATTATTCGCGGCCTTGAAGCCAATCGCGTTTTATTGGTTATTGACGGCATACGGCTCAACAACGCCATTTCGCGCACCGGTCATTTGCATACCGCTATCAGTATCAATCCGCTGATATTGGACAGAACCGAAATTATTTATGGCCCTTCGGCTATTTATGGTTCCGATGCTTTGGGAGGTGTTATAAATTTTTATACCAAAACTCCGGTCATCAATAACTATAAAAAACTCTCCGGTGGTGCCATTGCCCGTTATGCCAGTGCCACCAATGAAACCTCATTTCATTTTAATACCGATTTGAGTTTTAAAAAGTGGGCAACCACATTTGCCCTTTCTTATAACGACTTTGGTAATATAAGAATGGGCGGCAACAGACCTCATGGCTATGACAATTGGGGAATTGTGCCTTTATTTTCAAACAATACCGAAACTTATTATAATGACCAACCCGTTGAAAACGCCGATCCTACTTTACAACCTAATACCGGATTTAAACAAAAAGATTTCTTCAACAAAACAGTTTACGGATTTGGCAATGACAATGAATTTATTTTTGAAACACAACTGAACTTAACTTCCGAAATCAATCGTTTTGATAAACTCACCGAAACTAAAAACGGTCAACTAAAATATGCCGAATGGCGTTACGGCCCTGCTAAAAGACTTTTAATTTCGCCGCAACTCTGGCTCAATTTTAATAGCAAATGGCTAAAAAAAGCCAAAATCATCCTAGCTTACCAAGATATGGACGAAAGCCGTATATCAAGAAAATTCGGCAGTCTGACCCGAAAATATCAAGAAGAAAATATCAAAGTATATTCTCTAAACGCCGACTTTAATACGCATTTTTCAAAATCTAAAATATTCTCATACGGTTTGGAAATGACTTATAATGAAGTCAAATCAAAGGCCTATAGTAAAGAATTGATAGTTGACGGTCATACAATCACCGGCTACAATGACGGGCCTCCCGTGCCGACCCGTTACCCCGACGATGGCAGCCATTATTCCAGTTTTGCCGCGTATGCCAATTATAAATACATCTTAAACAGCTTATCAAGTTTTAATGCGGGTATTCGTTTTACACAAACTTATGTCAGTGTTATATGGAAAGACAATACTTTTATAACCTTGCCATATAACATCAACGAATTGGCAAATTTTGCTTTTACCGGTGATATCAGCTATATATATACCCCCGAAAATTGGAAAATTAACCTATTGGCCTCATCGGGATTTAGATCGCCCAATGTAGATGATATTGGCAAAATACGCGAAAAACACGGAAAAGTGGTGGTGCCTAACATCTATTTAGACCCTGAATATGCTTATAATGGAGAAATGGCTGTCACCCGTTTTTTTAACCACAAAAAGTTCAACATTACCATTGATGGTTATTATTCCTACCTATATCATTATATTGCCCGTGACAGGTTTGAATTAGTGCCGGGACAAACACAAATTTTATACAATGGCGAAATGGTTGAAACCTATGCCAACGTCAATGCCGGAGATGCTGAAATTTACGGCGGTTCTTTAACATTTGACGGTAAAATCAATCGCCGTTGGTTGCTTGGCGGTGGTATTTTTTATACCAAAGGCCGTATGTTGGACCAACAACGTCCCCTGCCTTCTATTCCGCCGGTGTATGGCAATACCAAACTGACGTTCAAAAAAGATAATTTGGAGACCGCCTTACAATATAAATTTATGTTGGACAAACCCGTGAGTGAATATGACATTATTGGCGGTGTGGATAATATAGAAGAATCGCCAATTGATTCTGCCACAGGAGCATATACCGGCTTTCCTCAGTGGCATATACTCAATTGGTATGGCACTTATCATATCAATAAAAATATCTCTATCAATTTGGCCGTTGAAAATATTTTTGACATTCATTATAAAGAGTTTGCCTCTGCCATTAGTGCCCCCGGGCGGAATTTTAAAATACAAGTCGTGACACACTTTTAAATAAAACATCTAACCAATGCAACAACATACAACTTTAGGAGAATTTATCATCGACCGGCAATCACATTTTCCTTATTCTACCGGTGAACTTAGCAGTTTACTTAACTCTATCAGATTAGCTGCCAAAGTAGTTAATCACGAAGTTAACAAAGCCGGATTGGTAGACATCATAGGGGCGGCCAATCAAGAAAACATACAGGGCGAACAACAACAGAAGTTGGATGTTTTTGCCAACAAAGTCTTTATTCAAGCTTTGATTAACCGTGAAATTGTATGTGGCATTGCCTCGGAAGAAGAAGATTCCTATATCAATATTGTAGGTAAAGATAAAGGAAATAATAACAAATACATTGTGTTAATGGATCCACTCGACGGATCTTCCAATATTGACGTCAATGTTTCGGTCGGAACAATTTTTTCAATTTACCGCCGTATTAGTCCCGTAGGACAACCCGTAACCAAAGAAGATTTTTTACAACCCGGCGTCAATCAAATAGCTGCCGGATATGTCATTTACGGCACCTCTACCATGTTGGTATATACCACAGGACATGGCGTGAACGGCTTTACCTTAAATCCGGCTTTGGGTGTTTTTTACCTCTCTCATCCCGACATGCATTTTCCGGAAAAAGGTAAAATATATTCTATCAATGAAGGTAACTACCGCCACTTTCCTAAAGGTATCAAAAAATACATCAAATATTGTCAGGAAGAAGAAGGCGATCGTCCTTATACATCACGATATATAGGTTCGTTAGTGTCTGATTTTCATCGTAATATGATTAAAGGCGGCGTGTATTTATATCCCAATTCGAGTCGTTACCCCAACGGCAAACTGCGGTTGTTATACGAATGCAACCCCATAGCTTTTTTGGCCGAACAGGCAGGTGGAAAAGCCTCTAATGGAAAACAACGCATCATGGAAATCAAACCTTCTGAACTGCATCAACGAGTCCCTTTTTATGTGGGTAACAAATGTATGGTCCATAAAATAGAAAAATATATCAAAAAATATGACGGAGAAAGAACTTAAAGATTTACATGAAATATTTGTAAACCATCCTAAAATCACCACCAACAGCAAAAAAGTTGAAAAAGGTGATATTTTTTGGGCTCTTAAAGGCGACAAGTTTGACGGCAATACTTTTGCCAAAGAAGCCTTGGATAAAGGGGCACATATAGCCGTAGTCGATGATAAAAAACTCGATGTAGTCAAAGAAAAACGCTATTATTTGGTCGATGACACGCTGGAAGCTTTACAAGCATTGGGCAATTTGCATCGCAACTATGTCGGCATGCCCGTTATTGGTATTACCGGCAGTAACGGTAAAACCACGACCAAAGAATTGGTCAATGCCGTTTTGGCTCAAAAATACAACACCTCGGCCACCTATAAAAACCTGAACAACCATATCGGAGTGCCACTGAGCTTATTAGAGATACCCGAAGATACCGATGTAGCTATCATAGAAATGGGAAGTAATCATTTTGGCGAAATACAAAAGCTTACGGAAATAGCCGATCCCGATTTTGGCATTATTACAAACATAGGCAAAGCACATTTAGAATTTTTTAACGATGAAGCCGGTGTGGCCAAAGAAAAATCAGACTTGTTTAAACACCTTAAAAACAAAAATGGCACTGCATTTATCAATGCCGATGACCCCAAAATCAAAGAACTGGCGCAAGGTTTGAACACCTTTGGTTTTAGTTATCAAAACCAAGCCGGCGCCCAAGTGCAACTCAAAGATATCAGTGATGATGACAAACTGAAAATACAACTCAATAACATAAGTATTCAAACCCAATTAACCGGCAAATATAACTTGTCCAACTTGGGATATGCCATTGCCGTGGGTAAGTTTTTTAACCTGTCCGATCAAGAGATTAAAGAAGCTTTGGAAAACTACACCCCCAAAGACATGCGCTCACAAATCATAGAAAAAAACGGTAATCTGATTATTTTGGATACCTATAATGCCAATCCGACCAGTATGAAAGCTGCTTTGGAAAACTTGGCCAAAATGCCGGGCAAAAACAAAATTGCCATTTTGGGAGATATGTTTGAACTGGGTGCTCATAGTCAAAAAGAGCACCAAACCATTGTAGATTTTGCTAAAAATAATAATATCAATGCTTATTTGTTAGGAGAAAATTTTGAACAAACCCAATCTGACTATCCCAAATTTAAAACCACTCGAGCATTTATAGATTCCGGCATTTTTAACCGGCTTAAAGACGCCCGTATCCTGATTAAAGGCTCACGTGGCATGTCATTAGAGCAAATTGTTAATGAATAAAAATGTATAATATCAACATATTTTTCGTTTTTTAATATTGATAAAACAGATATGACAGATAGGTATTAAGCTTAGGTGCTTCTTAGGTGCCTTGGGTGGTTGGCAATAATGTCGGAATGCCAATGTATATATCATTTTAAAGCTAAATACTGATAAGACATTTACCGTTTTATAACAACACAACTGCTCCTATTACTATATGAGTTCTTCATACACGGGAGATATGAGTAATAGGTTAGTATAAAAAGAAATTCACTTGATTAGTAAACATTTTAAAAAGTATGATTTGTAAGCTAATAACCGGTTGGTTTACAATACCTAAAAAATTGGTTTTCAAAAGGCACCGTAAATAAGTCCCAAGTTTGTTATTTCTAAGTAATTTATTAAAAAAACTGAGTTCCTTAACCAAATTCATACCTTTATTTAGCGACAAACTGACCATCAAACTGCCGATATGACCTAAACAACTAACATTTTGTCCGTTTTAACTCTCTGGAATATTTGTTGTGCATTTATAAACAAAAATAATTAATAAAAAACAAAAACTATGGAAACAATTTTTAAATTACAATCAAACGTTAAACATTGGTGGATTCCGGTGCTTACCGGTAGCTTATTAATATTAGCAAGTTTATCGATGATCTTTTTTCCCGTGCCTACCTTTGCAGGCTTAGCCGTATTATTTGGCTGGAGTTTATTTGCTTACGGTGGCTTTAATTTTGTCTTTGCCGTTAGAAACCGAAAAGTATTTAAAGGCTGGATTTGGTATTTGATGTTCGGGCTGATAGAAATGTTCTTAGGAGCTTATCTACTGTTTCAACCCGGTTTAGCCGCAGAAGCTTTAATCTTATACTTAGGATTTTGGCTCACTTTTACCGGTATATCCCGTATCAGTTTTTCATTTGTCATGAAAGACATGGGTATTGATAACTGGTGGTGGACACTTATAGGTGGTATGTTGACACTTACTTTGGCTTTCCTTATAATAATGAATCCTATTATAGGTATGTTTAGTGCTGTTTATTTAGTCAGTTTTGCTATCTTTGTCGTAGGATTGATGGCCATATCTTTTGGCTGGGAATTAAAAAAATTAAATGATTTATTAACCGAATAATATATTTTATGCTAAAACTAATTATCAAAAACCTTAAAGAAGTAGAAGAACCTTTTAGAAAAGAATTTGAAGAAATTTGTCAAGAAAAAGTTACTTTTTTTCAAAACTTATTTAAAAAATACGACAAAGATTTAACCTTGGAAGTCATTGTCAACAAATCATCAAAAACCTATTCGGTCAGCGCTTCGTTAGACTTAAAAAGTAAAAAAGTGCTAATTGCCGAAGAAGACAAAGACCCTTTAAAGGCTGTAAGAAAATTGTTTAATGAATTTAAAAAAGCCGTAAAACGGCAATATGAACTCGAGCGTAAAGATTACGAATACAAACGTAAAAACAGACGCTAATCATTTTTTGAAATGACACGAAAAACCGCCTTTTAAAACTATTTTAAATGGCGGTTTTTCTATAAAATATTCCTAATTTTGCGTATCAACCGGAATATGTATAAAAAAAACAAACATATTATTATTTCATGGTTGCTTATATCGGTTATTTTAATACCATCGGTATGGCAACTTGAACATGTTTTTAATAACAACCACGGCATTGTTTACAGGCATAATCATTTTGATTTCAGCCAAGTTTCCGATGCTTATTGTGCTGTATTCCACAAACAGCTGCAATTTAACACTTTAGTAAATACATTTGTTTTTAAAGTAAAAGAACCGGTTTTTTTCAACCTGATTAACGATTTTTTACCGGCACCGGTTCCCGTATTCAAACTTCGTCATTTTGCCCTTAGGGCGCCCCCAATTTTTGTTTAGTTTATATCTAAAACATTTTACTTCGGCTTATTTTTTTGATGAAATATGTTTTATTTCATTGAAAACGCTATGAATTTATATAATACCAAAACAACATATAAATTGATTTGGTTTAAGCCTTTAATTTCAATCCATTTAATATAAAAACGAATCAATATGAAAAAATATATATTACTCTTAATTTTTATTGGTAGTTTTTCAAACATTTGGGCGCAATACTCCCTATCAGGTACAGTAGTCGATACTAAAACACAAGAAACTTTGCCGGGGGTAAACATTTATAGTCCGCAACTCAAAAAAGGCACTATTACTGATATGAACGGCCATTTTGCCTTTGACCACATCCCTTTAAAAGAAATTGTTTTGCAATTTTCTTATATAGGCTACAAGCCGGTCACTAAAAAAATAATTTTTAAAACCAAACATCAACAAATTAAAGTTCCAATGCAAGAAGCCGTTTTTGAAATGGATGAAGTCATTGTATCAACCGGCGCCAACAAATTGCAAAAAGATAACGTAATGAAAGTAGTCCATAAAAGCGCGGCTGCCATGAACCGCAAAGGCATTCAAAATATTATGGAAGGGATTGCACAAATTCCCGGTGTATCCAATTTAAGCACCGGCACCGGCATTGCCAAACCGGTGATCAGAGGATTAAGCGGCAACCGTGTATTGGTTTACAATCAAGGAGTGCGCCTCGAAAACTACCAATTTGGCGAAAAGCACGGCATGGGTATTGATGCTGCCGGCATAGCCGGAGTCGAAGTCATCAAAGGACCGGCTTCTCTGCTTTACGGCTCCGATGCTTTAGGAGGTGTTATCTATTTGATCCCCGAAAAATATGCACCAAAAAATAGCCATGCTTACAATTTTAGCAGCCGTTTTTTTACCAATACCCAAGGTATTCATAACAGTTTGGGTGTCAAAGCTTCGGGCAAGTATTGGCAATATCTGATACGTCAAACTTACAAACTAAACGGCGATTATCAAATACCTTCGGGGCAACGGGTGGTAAACTCGGCCAACCATACCGATGATATTAAAATAGGTATCGGTTATAAAAAAAATGCCTTTGGCAGCGATTTTCGTTACAATTACAACCATACCCAAAACGGTATTCCATTATACACAGCTGACGAACCAAACCATTATAAGTTCAGCGGTAAATATCAAGATTTGACCACGAACAATTTCAGTTTAAAAAACCGCTTTAAAGTAAAACAATCCCACGTCAAGACCAATATCGGTTTTTCGCAAGTGCGCCGCCAATTGGTCAAACAAGCACAAGCTTCTATAGATATGCAACTGCGAACGGTCAATGCCGACATCAAATGGTATCTGCCTAAAATGAACCGGTGGGAAATCATTGCGGGCACCCAAGGTATGTTGCAAAATAATAAAAACTACGGAATCCATTTATTACTTCCCAATGCTTATATAGCCAATGCAGGCATTTATACCAATATCAACCGCAGTTTTGAAACCGGTGCCATGCAAGCCGGTTTGCGCTATGATTATCATTATATAAAAACAGACAGCGTAGATGCAAATCGCCCCGGTTTTAGCAAACAGCTCTCCAGTATTACCGGTGCTCTCGGCTTTAAAAAAGATTTAATAAATGACCGGATGAGCTTGCGATTGAATATCGCCAGCGGTTTTAGAGCGCCCAATTTGGCAGAACTGACCTCAAACGGCGAACACGAAGGTCGCATTGAGATAGGTAATCCTGATTTAAAAAACGAACAAAATATGCAAGTGGATCTCAATTGGGATTATCATACCACCCATATCGAATTTTTTGTCAACGGTTTTTATAATCAGATATATAACTACATCTATTTATCTCCGGTTATGCAACCTATGAATATGTTGCCGGTTTATCAATACCAACAAGATGACGCTTATTTGTATGGAGGCGAAGCCGGATTGCATTTTCACCCGCATCCTTGGGATTGGTTGCATGTCAAAAGCAGTTTTGAAACCGTGACCGGCATAAAACAAGACGGCACTTATTTGCCGTTGATTCCTGCCGATCAATGGAAAAACGAATTCCGGTTAATCAATAAACACTTGCATGGTAGCTTACAAAAGTATTATTGGTCATTCGAACTCCAACACTTTTTTAAAGCCCGCACACCGGCCGGCAACGGTGAATATCCGGCTTATACCTTATTAAATACCAATGCAGGAATGCATTTTGCCTATAAAAAAATGACAGGCGACATATTTATTGCCGTTCATAATTTGACCAATAAAACTTATATTTCAAACCTGTCGGTGTTGAGAGAAAAGGGTATTCCTAATCAAGGTTTAAATGTGATTTTAGGATTGGACTTGAAGTTTTAAATTTATCAAAACACATAATTATTTGACAAAAACTTGCCATTATAAGATCCAAAATGCTGACAATGGCAAGTTTTTTTAGTTTGATTTTAAAAGAATTGCTTATTTTTGATGATAAGAATTAAAAATATGTCAAACCAACTCATAGAACAAAAATATATCAACCGCGAAATCAGCTGGTTGTCCTTTAACGAACGTGTATTACAAGAAGCTTCGGACCCCAAAGTGCCACTGCTCGAACGCTTGCGCTTTGTGGGGATATTCTCTAACAATATGGACGAATTTTTTAAAGTGCGTTATGCCAAAATACAACGCATAAGCCTTGGCAAATTTCCCGAAAAAAGCAAATTTGAAGTGCGTCAAGCTAAAAAATTGCTCAAAGAAATTACAAAAATAGCCATCAAACAGCAAAACGAAATGCGACGTGTCCGCCGTGGTATTTTTGAAGAACTCAAACAACATGATATCCACCTGATTGACGAACGCGAAATCAATAAATCACAAGGCGAATTTTTAAAAAAATATTTTATTGACAAGGTCAGCCCTTCCTTGGTTACCATAGTTTTAAACGATTTGCCCGAGTTCCCCATTATCAAAGATTCATCGGTTTATTTGGCCGTCAAAATGAGTAAGAAAAAAGGACGTGAAATCAAAGATGATATCAACGAACCTATCTATGCCTTGGTCGAAATACCCACCGACGACTTGGGGCGCTTTGTCGTTTTGCCCAAAGAAGGTCATAAAAATTATATCATGCTGCTCGATGATGTCATCCGTTACAATCTCGATGAAATTTTCAACATTTTCGATTACGACCATATCGAAGCACATGTAATAAAAATATCGCGAGATGCCCAATTTGAAGAAGACACCGATCGCACCAAAAGCATACTCGAAAAAGTGAGTTTTTATGTCCGGCAACGGCAAAAAGGCGAGCCTGTGCGACTGATTTATGATGAAGCTATTGCCAAAGACACACTTGAATTTTTAAAACAAAAAATGGGTATTGACGAACTGGACAGCCTGATTCCGGGTGGTCGCATACACAACCACCGCGATTTTATGGGCTTCCCCGATTTGGGACGCAAAAAACTACTGTATAAACAATATCCGCAATTACCTATTAAAGATTTGTCTTTGCACGGCAGTATATTAAAGCAGATTAAAGAAAAGGATTACCTATTATATGCGCCTTACCATAATTATAAATATGTCGTTAAATTTTTGCGCGAAGCCGCTCTTGATCCCAAGGTTAAAGAAATAAAAATAACCATTTATCGTTTGGCAAAAAATTCACAAATAGCCAGTTCGCTTATCAATGCCGCCAAAAACGGGAAGAAGGTAACCGTGCAAATAGAACTGCGCGCCCGCTTTGACGAAGCTCAAAATATCAAATATGCCGAACTTTTTAAACAAGAAGGTATCAATTTGGTTTTTGGCTTGCCCGATATCAAAGTGCATAGTAAAATATGTATGATTGAACGCGAAGAACATGGCAAAATCAAACGCTACGGCTTTATCAGCACGGGTAATTTTAACGAAAAAACCGCTAAAATTTATACCGATTACACATTGTTTACAGCGCATCAAGGGATATTGGAAGATGTGGCCAAGGTATTTGACTTTTTTGACATCAATTACAAAATTCCCAAATACAAACATCTGTTAGTATCGCCGCATTATTTTAGACGAAAAATGTATGCCCTTATCAACGAACAAATCAAGCGGGCACAACAAGGCAAAGAAGCTCTGATCCGGCTAAAAATGAATAGCCTGTCCGACCGCAAAATGATTGACCGCTTATACAAAGCCAGCCAAGCCGGGGTCAAAGTGCAATTGATTGTCCGAGGCATTAACCGGCTTATACCGGGCATCAAAGGTCTGAGTGAAAATATTGAAGCTATCAGTATAGTCGATAAGTTTTTAGAACATCCGCGTTTGTTTATTTTCGGGCCCGACAAAGATGCTAAAATATTTATAGGCTCGGCCGATTTTATGCCACGCAATTTGGACCGCAGGGTTGAAGTAACCACACCGGTTTATGATGAACCTATCAAAAAAGAATTGATTGATACATTTAATATCTCGTGGAACGACAATGTTAAAGCGCGTATTTTTAATGACAAACAAGACAATCAATATAAACCAAAATCTAAAAAAGAAATAAGGTCACAATTTGCACTGTATGATTATTATTTGGATAAATTGAAGTAATATATATTTTTTTGTAAAAATTCAATTCCCCGACTGAGACGGTCTCAAAAGTATTTTTCATAAACAATTCGTATAATAATGAAAATATAAGTTGTTGATTATAAGATATAAGATTCCTCACTATATTCGGAATGACAAATAATTCACACTTTTGAGAAACTGCCTCATATAAACTATCCAAGAAAACCAATATCATCAATTTCTAACACGCTATTATTTCAGGCAATTATTTCTACTCATACATCAAAAAATCATAAAACAGTTTTTCGAAAAAATCAGACAATTATTTTATAGCTTTAATAACCGCTTTGATTTTGTTATTAGGAACGGTTAAAGACAAAACATAATGCTTGATTAACCAACGCCGGTTTTTTTTAACCAAAACTCCGGACCCGCGACAAATGCCCATCCAAGTATCCAAAGTTTCATCAAACCAAACGATATCATTGTTTGTTTTGTCAAAATATATATGTCGGTTTAAAGGTTTGAATTGCCAAGCTTTGCCACGTTCAAAATAAGGTTTGGCAAAGGCCATAAAAGCTTGTTTGTTCCAAACTTCGGCACTATCAGTTCCTACAAAGACTGATGCCGCATCCATCAAATCAAAATAAGTTTTAAAATCGGCATGAGAAGCGGCTGCATGCCAAATATCGAGTGTTTGATTGATAAGGACTTTTTGACGCGCCACATCAACATCTTTCTCGTCATAAGTAATTGATTTACAACTAACAACCAATGCAATAATCAATAACAACAAGCTTATTTTATTATGTTTAAAAAGAATAAAATTCATATTTCAATATACTATTTC
>JAMOMQ010000163.1 GCA_027066995.1 Flavobacteriales bacterium | reverse complement strand
GCACAGTCAAAAAATTGATTTTCAAGCCAATGGCCACCATGGCTGTCAACAACAAATAATGGCTAAACTCGCCCAAAATATGAATGCCCTTCAATGGCAACAAATGAAAAGTAGATAACAAAGACATGAGTATAAAACCCACAATAAAATAAGGCACACCTTGTTTTTTTACCACAACTTCGGCTTTTTTATTTTTTTGATGAAAATAATATATCAGACTGAAAACCACCGGCGTTAACATCAATATACGCACCATTTTTACAATGGTTGCCGTATGTCCTACCGTATGATTTAACGAAAATCCGGCAGCCACTACCTGCCCGACCGCTTGCAAAGTGTTTCCTATAAAAAAACCGGATTTTATATCGTCAAAATGAAAAATATATTTGATAAGTAAAGGTAACAAAAACATCCCCATTGTTCCTAAAAAATTAATAATGGTAACCGACAAACCGACCTCATCTTTTTCGGCTCCGATTATTTTTTCGGTAGCCGCAATAGCCGAACTGCCGCAAATACCGTTGCCAATACCCAACAACAAGCCCAAACGTCTGTTAAAACCCAATAATTTGGAAATAATTTGGGACAGCAATAGCGTAAAAACAATAGATACAACGATAACAACAATTGATTTATAACCCAATTCCTTGACAATATTGAAATCGAGTTTTACACCCATAAAAATAATAGCCCAAGCCAGCAATTTCTTTTCGGAAAAATTTATACCCGCCCATAGGTTTTCGGGCAGGTTAAAAAAATTACCGATAATCATACCCGACGTTATACCGATAACCACTACTCCAACCGGCAAAAAACCGGTCAATAACAACGACAACAAAGCCAATGACAAAGTGAACAAAAGTCCGGGTAAATATTTTATCAAGTGTTTCATCTTACAATAGTGTTAAAAGGCAAATCGCCGAAAGCTAAATTTTCTTTCGGCGATTTACATAATTTAATTAACCAAAATTAATCTTCGGGATAAGCCTCGGGTGGCACGGGCATAGGTGCCGGAACGCCATTGACCATTCCGTTATTTTTAGCCGCTTGCTCGTCGATATAAGCTTGGGCTTCTTCGGTGTTGCGGTGTATAATATGTACCTTGCGCAATCCGGTATTTTTGATACCTTTTCTAATAAAATATATGGTCAAAGCCAATAAAAACGCCCACCATAAGAACAAAATAAATTGTTGCCCGCCTACGCTGTCGGTAAACAATTCATAAACTTTGTATTTGGTGGTCAAACTGCCTTCAATGCCTTTTTTAGGGTCTCCTCCGGCAATTACAGTACTGTTCAAAAAGTGTTTATGTGCTTTATAAAACAAGGTAAAAGGCAAATATCCTACGGCAAATCCCATAAAACCAACCATGGTGTTGAGATACCCCATACCCAATCGCATATAGGAACGAATTTCGCAACCGATTAGGGTAACGGCACCAATCCCCAACAACAATCCGCCTATAAAACTACCGGCTGTCAATGAATATTTTACTTTGCCTGCAAAAGCGGGTTCGGCTCCCAAAAACACCCAAGCTATGATGATAAAAGCCAACATCACAACCCAATGGGTAGCAATACCTATAATAGGAGCATAACTACGCATCAAGGTTCGGGTAATACGGGGCACACCCATAAAAGCATATTTTTTGTCGTTTTTAGCCATATCGCTACCGGTTTCCATAGCTACCAACGAACACTCGGTTCCAAAACCCGATTTTGCCAATCCGATACCTCCCAAAATACCGGCAACCAAAGTCAATATTACATAAAACCAACCTTTGTGATCAACCGATTTGTTAAACGGCTTAATGGCATCTCCCTTGATATGTTTCATGCTTTCGCCGTCAAAAAATCCGTTATAGACAGCTACAAAAACAAATATCAATGAGAAAGTTAAAGCTATCCAATAGATGGTTCTTTTGGTGGGTTTATAGCCTTTTTTATAAGTAGCTTGTTCGCCTTTGTCGGCATTTTTAACGTATTCCAAAGTTTCTTGGTGCTTAAAATAATTGGCTAATTTAAGTTTGGCCATAATCCAAAATCCCAAAGCACCGCCTATTGCCATAAAAATAACGGTTACCAAAGAGTGAATGTTCATCATAGGCACACCACCCATTAAGTGATTGAGGGTACAACCGCCGCCCAAACGGGTTCCGTAACTAAACAAAGCGCCGCCTATAAACGAAATCAGCAAGGCTTTTTTTGAAAAGTATGCCCACGAACGGCTTTCGTTTTCCATTTTGGCAACCAAAAACCCACCGATAATCATACCGACTATCGGCCAGCCCACTCCGGGAATAAAAGCGCCTCCGGTGGCAGGCAATACTTTTTCGACACCATCGACTACAACCGTGCCGTATTTGCCATACAACTCGGACTTAAACCCGAATAAATTATTGATAAAAACTTCAAAACCGCGAAACATTTTTCCCAAATCGGTAGTTACGGTTATGGGTTTTAAATGCGGCGTTTTGCCATGGTTAAGCGAATTGATCCACAAACCTATCATATAAACGATTTGTGCAATACCGAACAACACCCCGGCATAAACGTATGACCATTGGTGTTTGACTAATTTTTTTAAATTCATAGTTGTTTGTTTTTGTTATTTTTTAAAAATCTATTTGAACTCTGATTAAGTGACCCGACAAATTGCCCAATACGTCGTTACCATCGTCGGTTACTACGTAATTGTACATCATACGAACATGCGAAGTCAGATACCAGTTTAAACCGAAAGTCAGATTATTGATGGTTTCGGGCATTGCCGGATTGCCGTCAATTACATCTTGTGAAGGGGTCATATTGGAGTAACGCACAGCCAACTCAAAAGCGCCGTATCCGCCGTTATCTATGTCTTTTTTGGGTTTTACGCGACCAAAAGCTCCGTGTTTATACGGACGGTGTTCACCGGTTAAAAAGAAACTACCCATGACATAGTAACCGCTGATATTATAATCTTTATCGGCATCGTTGGCAACATTTTCGGTTTTGTATTCTCCTTGCAATGAAATATTGTTAAAAGTTCCTGCCAATTCAAATCCCAATTCTTTGCGACCGGTTGCCGCATCAAAAGTATAATGGTATTTTTCGCCCATGTGATTTTCGGGTCTGAATTTCAAATCTTTAGCCGGACGACTGGCATAGTTTAAACCCAGATGCAATACTTTGGCACCATCATTAACGGGCGCCGAGGTAATACGGGCAACAAAATTGTTTCCGGCTTCCAAATGTTTATCTTTAAAACCTTCGGCACTGGCACCATTGTTAGTCAAAGCCATTTGCAAGGTAGCCTTGCCGTCGAACAAACCGAAATTTTCGTAATGTAAGCCCGATGCCCAACGAAAATTTTGCATAGAAGTCAGCATAGGCCGTTCAAAAAACGGAATGTATTTGCTACTGGTTGCCATTGCCAAACCGGTAGGTTCCGCCATACTTCCGACAGCAAAATTACCGAGCTTGCCGGCGGTATATTTCAAATAAACATCTCTAAAACCTATCTGAGCATGTGCAAAACTAACCTCTACTTTGTATTTTAAATGAGGTGAGACTTTTCCGGCTGCCGACAAATGAACTCTTCTGAATTCATTACCGTTAAACCATTCGTCTGCTTTATCTCTTTTTAAAAACTCATAATCGTATTGAATACGACCGTTGATTTTCACGGTTTTTTTAAACTTTTTTTCTTGCGCTGTTACATTTGTCACCCAAATTAGCGACAATAACATGACAATAAATAAATTTAATTTTCTCATAATCGTGTGATTTTTGTGGTTATTTTTTACAATTATATGACAAATCATAAACAACAAAATGATTTTTATCAGTTTTTATGTTTATTTATTCAAAATATACATAAATTTTACCTTAAAACCATTCCTTTCAAAAGCCTTTTTCAACCCCATAAAACGACTTCAATTAGCATTTTAAAAATCGGATATAAACTGATATTTATCATATTTATATATATTTTTAACAATTCGATTTTTAAATTAGTAATAACGGTTCAACCTTAAAATTCTACAATCCGGTAGATAAAATTTGTAGTGTGACATATATTACCGCATCTTTGTCCTACAAAAAAATCATAAAAAATGAAAAAACATATACACTTTTTGCGACCGCTATTCATATTTGCTTTAATATGGACATCGAGCAATCAGGCACAAAAACCAAAACCTGCCGAAAATTATGATTTGATGATTATCATCGATAACTACAATCCGAAACAGGGCAAACTTTACGTAGCGGTTTACAACAACGAAAAAGATTTTTATCAAAAAAAGATGATGAAAATAAATTTGGTTAAAAAAGACCAAGGAGTTTTTGTCGTTTCCGGTTTGCCCGAAGGCAACTATGCCGTTATGGTGATGCAAGACACCAACGGTAACGGACGGCTTGACTTTAACCACTACATACCCACGGAGCCCTACGGCATATCCAACAATCCGCAACTGGCAGGACCGCCGTCGTGGCAAGATGCCGTTTTTAAAGTTCCCGGAAAAAAATATATACATATAACATTAATGTAAACAAATAAACTCTCAAAAAAACACATTACCATGAACACAAAAGGATTTATAACAACAACCATCACAGCAGCCATTCTAATAGCCGCTCTGAACCTTTTATTGGGTGGAGGCAATTCGGTTTGGAACAATTTTTATCTGTATTTTGTCTATTCGGCTGTTTTTGCTTTAACAAACAGTCTGTATTTTAAAAAAGTATCCAAATGGCTCAATTGGGACAAATCGCCCGAAAAAACATTTCTCATCAGCGTATTGGGAGCCATTCCGGTCAATGCCGGTATTTATTTACTCATCAATTACCTAATAAGAGGTATTGCACAAGGAAAATCTTTTAAAGAATTTTTAAGTAACGAAAATTTGTTTGAATATACCATTGTGGTCATGTTTGCTTTGATAATTTCACTATTTATCATGACCATGTATTTTTTTAAAGCCATCCGCAAAGCCGAGCTTAAAACCGAAAAACTGAAAACCGAATACGAACGTTCCAAATTCAACAGCCTAAAAGACCAACTCGACCCGCACTTTTTGTTCAACAATCTCAATGTATTGACGGCATTGATTGGTGAAAATCCTAAAGAGGCAGAGCATTTTTCGTTGCAATTGGCTGATGTATATAAATATGTGCTGGAACAAAAAGAGCACGACACGGTGCCACTTAAAACAGAAATGACGTTTGCAAAAAAAATATTAAATCTCTATCAGATGCGATTTGAAAACGGCATTCGATATGAGATACCCGCTCTTTTGCCCGAAAGTGCCAAAATACCTCCCCTTTCACTTCAAATAGTTTTGGAAAACTGTATCAAACACAATCATATTTCCACAGAAAATCCGCTGTTTATAAAAATCGAAATAAAAGATAATTATTTGATTATCAGCAATAACAAAACTATCAAGAGCCAACTGAAACGCAAAGGCTTCGGTTTGCAAAACATCGAAAAACGTTATGCTTTGCTAAATACTGACTTGCCCGAAATAAAAGAAGACAAAGATAATTTTATCATAAAATTACCTCTATTGTAAAACCAATAATTTTAGATACAATTTTATTATCGTTCCAATATAAAACCTGCTTAACAAGGCTGTCTTAAAATGCATAATTTCAATAATATCATTGCGATGACGAGGAACGAGAAAAAAGCAATCTCAAACATTTCATTCCTGTCATTGCGAGGAATGAGGAACGAATGACGAGGCAATCTCAAACAATTTAGCACTAAACTTTCCTTTATTGAACGCCGGTGTTGCATTTATAGAGATTGCTTCGTTGCTTCGCAGCTCGCAATGACAGCACAAATTTATTTATGTATCTATGTGTAAAAGTGAACTTTTTAATGTAAATTTGAACAAACTAACGATATGATACAGGCTGTTATCATCGAAGACGAAAAACCTGCGGCACGACGGTTGCAACG
>JAMOMQ010000162.1 GCA_027066995.1 Flavobacteriales bacterium | reverse complement strand
GGTTTCATCACGGGACATGCTTTCGGCTAATTCTTCCTTTTCTTCTATACCGTTAAAAATGTTGTCGGGGATTGGTTTGTTTAATTTAAAATGGTCATAGGTTACTTTTTTACGGCCGAACATCCCGGTTCGTCGTTTGCCAAAACTAAAATCGATGATGATGTCGTCACGGGTAATCATCCAGGCAGTATTGTCAATATAAGCAAACTCTTGTATAATTTGCAAGTCGTTTACAAAGTTTAAATTGATATCGTGTGATACACGCATATCTACTTTAGTAACGGCATACCGGTTGTCATTGGTAATATACAGGTTGCCTTTAAAAGCAAAGTCTTGTTTGTTGCGGGGTTGAAATGCCAATTGAATACAATTAACGCCATTGACGTCAAGGGTGTCTATGATGTGAAACTTATAGACCACAGGTGCTATTTTGGAAATAGGACTGACAAATTGGTTGGACAGTAGCAATACGGTGCCTTTATATAAGTCGATATCGTTATACAAGTAATCGGTTATAAATCCAACGCCTTGGTCGTTAATATAATCATGGAAGCCGGTCATTTTATGGGCTTTGATGATTTCTTTATGGTCTTTCGGTTTTTTTCGATAGTATTCGGTAGAAAGTGTTTCTTCTAAAAATACTGGCAAATATGGTTTACCGTTGATTTTGGCAGTGTCAACGTATTTGAAAATAAATTGTAATTTTTTAAAAATCTTTTTTTTACGAAATTTTTCGGTGATATTACTCAGGTCAAATTCAATTTTTTTATGTTTGTCATATTGGTAATAATCCAAATGTTCCTTACGGTTTTTATCTTTATTCTTGACCACTTTTTTAATCAATTCGACAGCGGGGTTATTTTTGTTGCGGTATTTTTCTTTGACCTTGATAACCACTTCGTCTAAACGGGTGTTTGATTTCAGATAAAAATCAATACGTTGCGATTTGCCTTTTACAACAGGTTTGCGAGCGTTTTTATAACCCAAGTAACTGGCTTCCAATTGTCCGGATGCCCATTGGGTTTCTATTTCATATTCTCCGTTATAATCAGTTGTAGTGCCAATGTTTTTATCTACAAAGTAGACCGAAACAAAAGGTAACGGCTCTTTGGTTTGTGCATCAATAACTTTGCCGTAAACATGCGTCATCTTTTGGGCATTGATAGTTTGCATGCCCAAGAAACTTATAAGAGTAATCAGGAAATGAATTTTAAAATTATTATATGTTACCGGTTTTAAAAACATAATATTTGTTCATTAAAAAATTAAAAAAAATACCGACTGTAATAGATACTAAAATTTTGGATTGTATTTCGGGTAAACCTATGTAGTCAACCATGAGGTAAATCCCGGTAGCATTTAATAAAATACTTCCCAGCCAAACACTAACATACCGTAAGGCTTGTTTTTTAATATGTGAATCATGGCTATGAAAAACCCAGCTGCGATTAAACCAAAAAGCAACCATACCACCACTGACGGCGCTGAGTATAGCCGCCAAAACATACCAAATGCCAACCACTTTGGTTAACAGGACAAATATGGCAAAATCGACTGCAGTGGCTAGCAAGGCAACGATATTATATTTAAAAAACGATAACACCGTTTAAATAATATTAAAGTGAATCAAGCCTTGCAATACGATAAATCCATATAATCCCGCTAAAAGATCATCTAACATGACACTCCAATCATTGTGCATTTGATCAAACTTTTTAATACCTAGCGGTTTTATGATATCAAAAAATCTGAAAAGTATCAAAGCCCATAGATAATATTGCCAATTTAAAGGCAAGCAACAAGCTGTTATCCAAACACCTGCTATTTCGTCTATAACGATTTTGTTATCATCATGGGGCCATATTTTATGCACCCTTTTAATAGCATAAACACCGGCTAAGGTTATCAAAATAATAGCAGACAGGTAGAACAGGTATTCTAGGCTTTTGGCAATGTGTAGCATTGCCAAAAGCTTGTTTAGAAAATACAGCAAAAATATACCCAAGATTGCTCCGGCTGTTCCCGGCGCCACCGGCGAATAACCTGTTCCTAAACCTGTCACTATTAATTTTTCTATCTTCAATATGATGTGCTTTGTTAGCGTTTTTAGTCTTCTTCGTAATAATCCAAACCTAAATAATTAATCAGGTCTTCACCCATTAAATGGCGTAAGGTATTTTCCAATTTGATTTTTTGTTGAAAAATATCATGCAAGGGTGGCAATCCTGCTTTGGTTTGTGGCGATTTGTAATAGAATGACAACCATTCTTGAATACCTTTCATGCCGGCTCGTTGAGCCAAGTCCATAAATAAGGCCAAATCTAAAACAACCGGTGCAGCTAATATTGAGTCTTTACATAAAAAGTTGACTTTAATTTGCATTTTATAGCCCAACCAACCGAATATGTCGATATTGTCCCAACTTTCTTTGTCATCACCTCGTGGCGGATAGTAGTTGATGCGCACTTTATGATACATATCACCATACAATTCCGGATATTCTTCGGGTTCTAATACACTGTCCAAAACACTCAATTTTGAAACTTCTTTGGTTTTAAATGAACTGGGATCATCGAGCACATAACCATCTCTGTTACCCAAAATATTGGTTGAGAACCAACCTTCAATTCCTAACAAACGAGTTTTAAAACCGGGGCCTAATATGGTTTTCATCAATGTTTGTCCTGTTTTAAAATCTTTACCCGAAATGGCTACACCTTCTTTTTTGGCCAATTCGACCAAGGCGGGGATATCCACCGTCAAATTAGGGGCGCCGTTACCAAAAGGCACGCCGCTTTTAATAGCAGCATAGGCATATATCATGCTTGGAGCTATGGCAGGATGGTTTTCTTCCAGAGCTTTTTCAAATTTATCAATTGACAAGTGCACTTCATTAGGTTCGGTATAAACTTCGGTAGAGGCACACCAAATCATGACAGCACGGTCCAAGTCGTTTTCTTTTTTAAAATTTTCAATATCAGCCATCAAAGCTTTGGCGGCTTCCATTTTGGTTGGTTCTTTTTTGACATTTTCGCCATTGATATTTTTTACAAAAGCGGGGTCAAAAACAGCTTTCATCGGTTTGATGGTTGACAATTCGTCTTTTATTTCGTTTAATAAACGATCATCTAATACTTTAGCATTCATAGCCGATTCATAGGCACTGTCCGTAAAAATATCCCAGCCACCGAAAACTATGTTGTTCAGGTCGGTCAAAGGCACAAAGTCTTTTATGTCCACATTTCTGTGTTCGGTGCGCTTGCCTAATCTGATTTTGCCCATTTGGGTGTAAGATCCGATAGGTTTGCCCAAGCCTTTATTTGCAGCTATGACACCGGCCATAAAAGTAGTGGATACGGCACCCATACCCGGGGTGAGTATTCCTAGTTTGCCATTGGCACTTTCGATATGTTTTTTTGTTTTCATATAATTTTATTTAAAGTTTGTATAAAGGTTATTCTGTCATTATTTTTTTGCAATAACTGATACGTTGGTAAGCGGTGTAATTGGTTAATACCGCTAAAATAAAAATGGGAATGGTAAAGATGGATATGTTTTCAAAAACAGGTAAATTTTCCCATTCAATTTTAAAAGTTCCGGTATAATGATAAACAATGCCATAAAGTATGGCCGAAATCCCGATAAGCAAAATACGTTCGGGACGTTGCATCATTCCTACTTTGCATTCGTATCCCAAGCCTTCGGCACGGGCACGGGCATAACTAACCATGATGGAACCTATCATGGCAATAAAGGCTAATATGCCACTGAGAAAATAATCAAAGGAAACCAAATAATAAGCAATACCAAAAAACATGATCATTTCACTATACCGGTCTATAATGGAATCAAAAAAAGCACCGAAAACGGTCATTTTACCTGTTTTGCGAGCCAATTGACCGTCTAGCATATCAAATACGCCGGCCGTTAATAACACAATGCCAAACAGTGTAATATACCGGGGATCATTTCGATCGCCTTTTTCTGCCCCATATATTAATATAGCCGATGCTAAAATAGTGATTAAAAATCCTATAACCGTGATGGCATTGGGGGTTAAGCCCAATTTTTGCATTAAACCAATGATAGGATTCAATAGGTTATAGGCTTGTTTTTTTATATGATTCCAATTTATTATCATTAAATATTATTATGTATTAAGTGAATATTAACTAACAATCAAAATTATAGTTTTTTTTCATTGATAAAGATACTTTTAATTTATTTTAATAGAATCTTAAGAATTGTTTCTTTTAATTGTTGTCCGCTTTCTTTTAAATCAAATTGAAAATTCAGCATTTGCCAACGTTTGATACATAGACGAATACTGCCCATAATTATAGTCACTACCGTATCCGGATTGAGACTTGCATCTATTTCACCGGTTTGTTGTCCTTTTTTAATGATATTGTTGATCAAAAAATAATTTTCTTTAAAAATTTGATTGCTTTTTTCTTTAAAAACAGGATCATTTCTAAAAATTTCTTCCGAAAAAATTACCGATATTAAATTTGGATATTGAATAAAGGTATTGATAAAATTATCGAACAAATTGCCAATGACTTCTTTGATACTGTTGTTTTTAGACAAATTTTGCTGAATCATCCGTTTATTATTGACAATAAAATAATCGAGTATATTTAATAATATTTTTGTTTTACTCTCAAAATGCCTATAAATGGCGGGTTCGGATATGCCTACTTTTTTAGCAATGTTTTTTATGGTTAAAGATTGAATACCACCTTCATTGATAATTTCCAATGAGGCTTCCAATATATCTAATTGTCGTTTTGTCAAATTCATAATCATCATACTTTCACCGGCAAAGTTAGTGAATATTAACTTAAATAAAAAAATATTTATTTACGTTAGTAATGGTCTGTTTATTAGGTATATACAGATTATGTGTAAGAAAATATATGTGCAGGTCTATGGAAAATCCGGTTTAAAAAAATCATTTTTTCGATTTTTTTTAATGTTATGCCCGCTTTTATAAAATATTTAATGTCATCTATCAATTAGTTTGAAATGGTTTCGATTATTTTTTTAACTTTAGCCCATCTTAAACTAATCTTATGCGTTTTTTTAAATCATTATTACTTCTGGTATTATTACCGGTTTTTTTTATTACCGCTTGTCATACCAAAAAAACTTCTAAACATAAAACCGATAAAGCTTTTACTACCTACATCAATGCCTTTACATCGGGTGTAATTTCTAATACCGATCCTATTGTCATTGAATTTACACAGGCTCAAAAAGTAAAGCAGGGAAGTGTTTTAGAGCAGGATATTTTAGAATTTACACCTGCTGTTTCGGGCAAAGCGGTTTGGAAAAATCCTTTTACCATTCTTTTTACACCGGATCAACGTTTGCCCAACGGTCAAATTTTTGAAGGGCGCTTACATTTAGATAAAATAATGTCGGTGCCTTCGGATTTAAATACGTTTCAATTTCAATTTCAAACCAAGACACAAGCCCTTGATGTGCAAAGTCAAGGTATGCAAGCTTATCATCCTTCAAATTTGAAATATAACCGCTTTAAGGGATTGCTCATTACAGCTGATTTTGCCGACAATGCCGCTGTGGAATCTTGTTTGTCTGCCACCCAGTCGGGACAAAACAAACCGGTTCGATGGACCCATGATTACGAGCAAAAAACACATCACTTTGTAATTGACAGTGTGGTTAGGGGCGGTAAAGAAAGCCAGTTGATTATCCAATGGAACGGAAAGCCTATACAAGCCAAAAATAGAGGCGAAAAAGTGATTAAAATACCGTCAATTAACGATTTTAAATTGATGGATTTCAGTTTAAAAAACGAACCCGATCAAGTTATTGAACTATATTTTTCCGATCCCATTGACAAACGGCAAAACCTAAAAGGTCTTATCCGTTTTAAAAATAATATACCGGTGCGGCTGCTAATCAAGGGAAACAATATTAAAGTTTATCCCAAACAGCGGCTCAAAAAACCGGAAATATTAGTAATTCATAGTAATTTGCGCAACACAATGGGTAAAAAATTGGGCAAAACCTATCAAAAGAAAATCCGCTTTACAAGTTTAAAGCCCAATGTGGAAGCCATAAGCAAAGGCAATATTATGCCCAATGCCAACCGGTTGATTTACCCGTTTAGAGCCGTCAATTTAAAAGCGGTTAATGTCAAAATCATCAAAATTTTTGAACAAAACGTGCCGCAATTCTTACAGGTTAATCAGTTGAGCGGGCAGCGCGAACTGACCCGCGTGGGACGTATTGTTTATAAAGGCGAAGTGCCTTTAAAATCAGATAAACCTATCGATTATGGTTCTTGGAATATTTTTGCTTTGGATTTGGCCGATTTGATAACACCCGAACCGGGTGCCATTTATCGTGTCGAAATCAGTTTTACCAAAAAACAATCGCTTTACCAATGTCCTGACAGCAATCAATCTGACGATGATACTCAAGTAGAAGACGATGATATGGCAGAATCTACGCGCTATGATGGTCCCGGTGATTATTACTATTATGACGATGATTATTTTCCGGGTTATGATTATGAACAGCGTAATAATCCGTGTGATGAAACTTATTATCACAATAGCAATCATAAAATAAAACAAAATTTGTTGGCTTCTAATTTGGGTATTATTGCCAAGGAAGATGGCGATCATAGTCTTAATGTGTTTGTGAGCAATTTAATGACAACGGATAATATGTCGGGTGTTGACGTTAAAATTTATGATTATCAGCATCAATTGATTGGGCAGGGTATAACAGACAGTAACGGACGGGCTATTATGTCAGTGCCGCATAAAGCATTTCTGCTTATTGCCCAAAAAGATGGGCAAACCGCTTATTTACGCCTCGATGACGGCAGTTCCTTATCGTTGAGCATGTTTGATGTTTCGGGACAAAAAGTGCAAAAAGGAATTAAAGCTTATTTATTTGCAGAGCGTGGTGTTTGGCGCCCGGGTGACAGTATTTATCTCAATGCTATTATAGATGATAAAAATAATCTGTTGCCCGAAGATCATCCGGTCGTTATGGAGATTTACAATCCGCAAAATCAACTGTTTTTAAGACGGGTGCAAAAGCAGTCCGGTAACCGTTTTTATGATTTTAGATTTGCCACGCCCTCGGGTGCTTTGACCGGCAATTGGAAAGCCAAATTGAAAGTGGGCGGCGCATCGTTTGCCAAAACTTTAAAAGTTGAGGCTATTAAGCCCAACCGTTTAAAAATTAATCTTAAATTTAACGCTGATATCATTCACAAAACCGACAGGCAAATACAACTGATGTCTCAATGGTTGCATGGAGCACCTGCATCCGGCTTAAGAGCCGAAGTTGAGATGAGTTTGTCCAAAGGCAAAACACATTTTAAATCTTATTCCGGTTATCATTTTGACGATGCTTCCAAAACTTTTTATACCGACCGGCAAGTATTGTTTGACGGTAAGCTCAATCAGAAAGGCGAAGCTACTATTCCTTTAAAAATTTCAATAGATGATGCTCCCGGCATGCTGCAAGCTGTCTTTAAAACACGTGTGTTTGAAAAAGGCGGCGATTTTAGTATCGACCGCATCAAAAAAATGTATTCGCCTTACCAATCGTATGTTGGAGTAAAAATTCCCAAGGGTAAAGGTTGGAATAATGCTCTGTATTCTGACGAAACCAACTTAATTCCTATTGTAACGGTAGATGAAAACGGCCATCCGGTCGATAGAAAAAATCTCAAAATAGAAGTTTATGAAATATCTTGGCGTTGGTGGTGGCAACGTGACAGTAATGAAGATTTAGGCTACTATTTACAATCGAGCAGCAGTAAAAAAATTATTTCCGATCACATTTCAACCAAAAACGGTAAGGCTTTATATGAGTTAAAATTTCCCGAAGAAACTTGGGGACGCAAATTTATCAAAATTACCGACCCTGTGTCGGGGCATAGCACCGGCAAAATATTTTATACCGATTATAAAGGCTGGTGGGACAATCCGGATCATACAGCCCCCGGAGGCGTGGAGATGTTGACTTTTTCTACCGGTAAAAACACCTATCATATTGGCGAAGAAGTCAGTATTAATTTGCCTGTCAGTAATCAAGGCAAAGCCTTGGTCAGTATTGAAAACGGTTCGCGTTTGATTGATGCTTTTTGGGTCAATTTATCTAAGGACAACCATATCGTAAAATTTAAAACAACGGCGGAGATGAGTCCTAATGTGTATGTGCATATCTCTTATGTGCAGCCACACAGTCAAACGGAAAATGACCGCCCTATCCGTATGTATGGTGTGCAAGGAATAAGCGTTACCAATCCTGACACTCATTTGCATCCGGTTATAGACATGCCGGAGACTTTACGACCCGAAAGTAAAGTTACTGTCAAAGTTAAGGAAAAAGACGGCAAACCTATGACTTACAGCCTGTTTGTAGTAGACGAAGGTCTTTTGGATCTGACCCGTTTTAAAACACCCGATCCTTGGAATGCATTTTATGCCAAAGAAGCTTTAGGTGTCAAAACCTATGATATGTATAATTATGTAATGGGAGCTTTTAGCGGCCAGATTGCCGGATTGTTAGCTGTTGGCGGTGATGAAGATTTGATAGAAAGTGGCACTAAAAAAGCCAATCGTTTTAAACCGGTAGTCAAGTTTTTGGGCACTTTCAGTTTAAAGAAAGGTCAGACGGCGACACATCATTTTACAATGTCCAATTATATAGGATCGGTTAAAACCATGCTGGTGGCAGGCAATTTGCAAGGGGCCTACGGTCATGCAGAAAAGGTTACACCTGTCAAAAAACCATTGATGGTATTGGCCGGTTTGCCCAGAGTGTTAGGGCCACAAGAATCCGTGAGCTTACCGGTAACTGTTTTTGCCGGCAAAACGTTTAACCGGGTTAAAGTTAAAGTAAAAACTAACGATTTATTACAATTGACAACACCCGCTACACAAAGTATTCGTTTTGACCACCCCGGAGAGCAAATGTTGTTCTTTGACCTCAATGTAGCTCGTAAAGTGGGGGCGGGTAAAGTCAGGGTAGAAGTTTCAGGCGGCGGAGAAAATGCTTATTATGAAATAGAAATACCTGTGCGTGTAGCCAATCCGCCTGTAACCCGCATGCAAAAAGCTGTTTTATCGCCGGGGCAAAACTGGCAAGCCGAGTTTGTGCCTTTTGGTATTATAGGGACTAATAAAGCGGTGTTGGAAGTTTCGGATATGCCGGCGCTCAATTTGGATAATCGTTTAAATTATTTGATACAATACCCGCACGGTTGTATTGAACAAACGACATCTTCGGTGTTCCCACAATTGTATTTAAATGATTTGGTCGATTTAAATGCCGTGCAACAAGCTCAAATACAAGACCGTGTTACGGCAGGTATCCAACGCTTGAAACAATTTCAACTGACCAATGGCGGTTTTACCTATTGGCCGCAACAAGATGGTTTTGCAGACGATTGGGGCACCAATTATGCCGGTCATTTCTTATTAGAAGCCCAAAATAAAGGTTACAAATTACCTGAAAACATGCTCAAAGATTGGTTGCATTATCAAAAAAAACGGGCCGACGATTGGGCGTTGAGTAAACAATCTTCCGCTTATACCAATCGCTATCAGCAAATGATACAAGCCTATCGTTTATATACTTTGGCTTTGGCCGGAAAGCCTGCGTTGGGTGCCATGAACCGTTTGCGTGATTACAATCAATTATATGCAGCAGCCCAATGGCAATTGATAGCAGCCTATGCTTTGGCAGGTAAACAAAACATAGCCCGTAATATGATGAAAAATATGCCGGTTACCGTTCAAAAATATCAAGAATTAGCTTATACATATGGCAATGATTTGCGTGATGAAGCCATTATATTGAATAGCCTTGTTATTCTTAATGATAAAGTCAAAGCAAAATTACTGTTAGACAAAATAGCAAAAGAATTGGCCTCTGACCAATGGTTCAATACGCAAACCACGGCTTATGCTTTATTGGCGGTTTCTAAATTTGTAGCCGGTGAAAAACAAGGTCAAATGGCATTTGAGCTAAATGATAAAAACATTAAAACCGATAAAACCATAGTGCAAATACCTTTGTCATACCAATCATCAGGCACTACCAAAATTAATTTAAAAAACAAAGGAGATAAAACCTTATTTGTAAGTCTTTATAATACCGGTATTCCTTTGGAAAGCGATCATTTGGCTACAGCCGAAAATTTAAAATTGAAGGTCAATTATTTTGATACCAATGGACAAGCTATTGACATCAGTCGTTTAAAGCAAGGCACCGATTTTGTAATAGAAGTAAGTGTCACGCATCCGGGTGTACTAAACAGTTATAAAAATATGGCTTTGACCCAAATATTTCCCTCGGGCTGGGAAATTACCAACAGTCGAATGGCCTTGTCAAATGCTGTAAAATCGGATCAATTTACATATCAAGATATACGAGATGACCGTATAATGACTTATTTTGACTTGCAACGTGGACAAACCAAAACATTCCGTTTTATGGCCAATGCTTCTTATATAGGTAACTTTTATTTACCATCTGTCAAATGTGAAGCGATGTATGACCGCCAGATTTTAGCTTTTACCAATGGCAAGTGGTGTAAAATTATTCGTTAAACAAATTTATGTAACAAATGTATCTTATTGATTATCTGTAACTTATGATGCTTTTATTTGTTTTTTTTGGCATAGAATTTGTAAGTATAAAAAAATCAACATAAAAATTAGAGATATGAAAAAAAATGTAAAATTGATTTTTAAAACCTTATTAGTAGTTTTAATTTTCGCAAGTGTCGTAACTTCATGTAAAAAAGACGATGAACCTGCTACTCAAGTGGCTGTAAAAATGACGGATGATCCGTTTCCCATGCCATTTGTAGTAGAAGCCAATATCGGTATTTTAAAAGTGGATTTGAAAAATGAAAATGGAGATTATGTTACTGTTTTTGACGGTAATACTTCTGTAAATTTGGTTAATTATACCAATGGAGAAACTGCCGAAGTGGCCGTAAATGATGTGCCTGCCGGTAGATATACTGAAGTGCGTATTACTATGGGTGATGTTTCGGTAAAGTTAACCAATGATTCTATTTACAATTATTCTGCAGTTGCACACCATTCTTACACACAGGCTATTCATCCTGCTGTTGTGGTTAATGATGGACAAACCGTTGATTTGTTAATAGACATGGACTTGTCGGGTAGTTTTAGATTTGGCGGCGCATTTGGTTGGATTTCCGATGTTATGGATATCACCGGTATCAATCAATTTTCTCCTAAGTTTAGAGCTGTTAATTTATTTGAAACAGGTTCTATAAGAGGTAGAGTCTTAGATGCTAACGGTAACGGTGTTGCTTATGCCGAAGTAAAAGTCCGTTATGATTATGACAACGACGGCCAACCCGAAGAAGTAACCACTATTGCCAAAGCAGACGGTAGTTATAAAATCATAGGTTTGCCTCAAGGCAGTTATGCCGTGGAAGTGGAAGCCGAAAATAATTTGGATGGAGAAGTTGCTAATGTTCAGGTAACAGTGGCAGCCGAAACCGATGTAAATGTTACTGTCAATTAATTAAAGACTCTCAATATATTTGTAAACTGCTTGGATTTGATTCCGGGCAGTTTTTTTTATCTTTGTAATTTAACTAATACCAAATCGATTTATAAATTAGTTCAAAATATTTTGAGTTGTTTTTGGTTTGGTCAAGGAGAAAAACGCTGTAGTAGCCGTAGCTACAGACGAGTATTTTCGACGTTGAGAAAGCCAAAAAGAAACGAAATATTGGACTAATTTGTATGTCGTTTTGGTATAATACCAAATTATTCTATGAAAATAGTCATATCACCGGCCAAAAAATTAGATTTGTCTTCACAAATTCCGGATTTAAAATACAGTAAACCTTTATTTTTAGAGGATGCCGAAAAAATTATTAATGTTATGCGGCAAAAAAATCCGGATGAAATTAAAAAATTGATGAAATTGTCCGATAATCTGGCCAATTTAAATTGGGAACGCTATCAAGCTTGGAAAAAAGAAACAGTTCAAGATGCACGTCCGGCTATATTTACTTTTAACGGCAATGTATATGACGGTTTGGATGTCAAGTCTTTACCGGAAGAAAAGTTACAAATGCTTAATGAAAAATTAAGAATTTTGTCCGGTTTGTATGGTGTGTTGCGTCCCTTTGACCTTATTTATCCATATCGTATGGAAATGGGTAGCAAGTTGGCCTTTGATCAATATAAAAACTTATATGATTTTTGGCGAGATAAAGTGACGGACTTTCTCAATAAGGAAATACCCGAAGGTGATTTTTTGGTCAATTTGGCCAGCCAAGAATATTTTAAAGTCATAGATAAAAAGACCTTTAAACACCCTGTTTACGAACCGGTTTTTAAGGATTATAAAAACGGGTCATTAAAAACCATCAGTTTGTATGCCAAAATAGCCCGTGGTTTGATGACACGGTTTATCATTCAAAACAATATCAATACGCCTGACGAATTAAAATTGTTTGATATGGACGGTTACCGTTATGACGATAATCTATCGACAGAATACCGGTTGGTTTTTACCCGTTAGTCAAGTTTGGAAACCATTTTTTGAGAGGTTGGTATTTGAGCCACAGTTTTACAATGACATAACTTAATACAATGCCACCGGCAATATCCAAAGGGTAATGCACGCCAAAAGCCATACGTGTATAGGCTATTAACAGTGCCCAGAATAAAAATATCCCTTTTAACCATTTATTTTTAAGTAAGTATGCTACTGTAAAAAATATGGTAAAAACTTCGGTGGTATGTCCCGACGGAAAACTATAACCGCCACTATAAATTAAAGGTGTTTGAATCAATTCGTTGACTTCGTAAGGTCGTAGCCGTTCTACGCTGTATTTGACGGCATTGGATGCCAGAGCGGTTAGACCGGTTAAAATAGCGGCATTTAAGGCGGTATAGATATAGATTTGTTGTTTTTTGCTAAAATACCATAAGGACAATAACAGTAATAGGCTAAAACTGATTATGGTAGCGTGTGTGGTGCACCAAGATAAAAACATATCTGCACCGTGGAAGCGGTGCAGATAAATATATTGTTCGAGTTGGTTATCCAGTTGAATGATTTTATTGATCATATCAGACGTGCATGCTGGTTTTAAAATAGCCTATTTCTTCAAGGGTTGCTTTCATTTTATGATAGGTTTCTTCAATATCAAAATCCAAACCTATTGACATACGGATGAGTCCGTCGGACAAGCCCATTTTAGCTTGTTCTTCTTCAGGAACTTCACTTGATGTGCCTTTGCCCGGAGCGTTAAACAGGGTTTTGTAAAAACCTAAACTGACAGCCAGGTAGCCTACATTTTTATCTTGTAAAATTTCCATAAAGCGCGTTGCCATATCACCGGTTTTTAAATCGAGAGTTATCATGCCGCCGTAACCAAATTCGGGATGCATCATTTTGGTATATAGTTCATGTTGCGGATGCGATTTAAGCCCCGGATATTTTATTTTAACACCGTCTGCTTCCAAATGTTCGGCTAAGTATTGGGCGTTTTTACTGTGTTGCATCATTCTTATCGGTAAGGTGCGCAGGTTTTTAAGTATTTGAGCCGAACGCAAACTGTCCATTACGGGACCTAACAGCATACTGCTGCCATCGTTGACACTTTTAAGCTCGTTGATAAATTGGTTTGTGCTACAAATAACACCACCTACCGTATCATTGGTGCCGTTTATAAATTTGGTCAAACTATGAATGACTACATCGGCTCCCATATTGGCCGGTGTAAAAATCAATGGAGTAAAGGTATTGTCGATCACTAGTTTAACACCATGCTTTTTAGCTATTTTTGACAAGCCTTCTACATCTGCCAACTCCAATAAAGGATTGCTAAGGGTTTCTGCATAAATTATTTTGGTGTTGGGCTTGATGGCAGCTTCAACTTTATCCAAATCTGTAATATCGACAAAAGAGGTTTCTATATCAAATTTAGGAGTCCAATTTTTTAAAAAAGCATAGGTGCCGCCATATATGGTTCTGCTTGAAACAATATGGTCACCAGCATGTGCCAGCTGTAAAATGACCGGAGTGATGGCACCCATACCACTGCCGGCAACATTAGCCGATTCTGTATTCTCCATTTTGGCCAGTGCCATGCTCAAATAATGATTGCTGGGACTGGTATGACGCGAATACAAATAACAGCCGTCGGCATTGCCTTCAAAAGTATCCAACATGGTTTTGGCTTTTAAAAAGGTATAGGTGGCCGAATCTGAAATAGACGGATTAACACCGCCGAATTCGCCGAAAAATTGTAAGTTTTGTATTTCTTTTGCAGGATTATGTTTGTGTTTTGACATGGCTTAGGGTTTTAAACTATATAGCTAAAATACGATTTTTTTTGTAAATCTCGTCTAATTAATATCACGTTAATTAAGGTTTCATAACGTAAGGGATTTTCTCACCTTTGGACAAGCGGTATCTGTCAATCATTTGGTCGGTAAGATTTTGGGTGTAGTCAATAGCGTTCACTTTAAAACCCGCCGCACGAAGTTTGTCATAATAATCTTGTCCATATACCCTCACATGGTCATATTGTCCGAATATGCGAGTGCGTTCGCTGGGGTCTGTAATGCTGTCGTCTTGAAAAGTTTCTTGCCGGTTTTCATCTATCGGAATTTGAAAAATGCCCCAACCTCCGGATTTCATAACACGATACAATTCTTGTATGGCTTTAGTATCATCGGGGATGTGTTCCAATACATGATTGCATAAGATTACATCAAAACTATTGTCGTCAAAAGGCAGACGGGTGATATCCGCTTTGATGTCAGCCAAGGGTGAATGCAAATCTGCTGTGATGTAATCAAGATTTTTCATTTGTTTAAAACGCTTGTAAAACGCTTGTTCGGGGGCTATATGCAAAACTTTGAGTTTTTGGTTAAAAAAACCGGTTTCATTTTTCAAAAATAACCATAATAAACGGTGTCGTTCTAAAGATAAAGTGCCCGGAGACAGGACGTTAGGTCTCAAATTGACATAGCCGTAAGGTAAAAAACGTCGGTATGATTTACCGTTGATAGGGTCGGTATAACGATGGCCTCGATAATACAAATCGAGTAGCGGTTGTGCCAAACCACTGATTTTGATAAGCCAAGGTCGCGGAATGGTATTTAGTATTTTTTTAAACAAGGTAGGATTATTTTATCTTGAAAACATTATGATAAGCTTGTTCTTCATCGGTTTCAATACCCAGGGCATCATAGATATATTGAAAAGTTGATAATAGTTCAGGTTTGCCGTTAATCAGCGCCACATCGTGTTCAAAATGTGCCGAGGGTTTGCGGTCGGCGGTTAAAATAGTCCAACCGTCAGACAATTGATTGATACGGTGTGTGCCCATATTGATCATGGGCTCAATGGCCAATACCATGCCGTCTTTAAATTTTTTACCGCGTCCCGGACGGCCGTAATTGGGCACTTGCGGGTCTTCGTGCATTTTTTTGCCCAGACCGTGGCCTACCAATTCGCGCACCACTCCATAACCATGTGCTTCGGTATAACTTTGAATGGCATGACCGATATCACTGACCCGTTTGCCGGCTCTAAATTGATCAATACCTTTATAAAGCGATTCTTTGGTTACTTGTAACAGCTTTTTGACTTTGGGATCGACTTCACCTACTTCAAAAGTGTAAGCGTGGTCACCGTAAAAACCGTTCATTAACACACCGCAGTCAACCGAAATGATATCACCGTCTCTAAGCGGTTTGTCGGTGGGAATACCATGCACCACTTGGTCGTTAGGACTCATGCAAAGGGTGTTTGGAAAGTCATACAGACCTTTAAATCCGGGAATACCGCCGTGATCTCTAATATATTCTTCTGCCAATGTATCCAAATATAAAGGTGTAACGCCGGGTTTTAATTCGCGGGCTATCATTCCCAAAGTTTTGGAAACCAATTGTGCGCTTTGTCGTATCAATTCAATTTCTTCAAGTGTTTTTATTTTAATCATATTAAAAAAATTCAAGTGTTTTTATTTTTTTGCTATTGCCTTATTCAATAAATTTTCAATTTCTTTATCCGATGGTCTGGGGGCATTGGCATCTATTATTTTTCCACCGGCATCTAATAAAATGAAGCGTGGAATACCATCAACCACATATTTTTTTAGAAAAGGCATGTCTCTATCGGTTGAAATCAATTGCCATCCGTCCATTTTTTGCTGCTTTACCATTTGTTCCCATTTGGCTTGGTCATCGTAAACATCCAAACTTAAAAAAGTTATAGGCTTATTTTTATACTTTACTTTTAATTTTTCCAAATAGGGAATTTCCGCCCGGCAAGGCGCACACCAAGTAGCCCATAAGTCGATGTATAAAGGTTTGCCGGCAAAATCTTTTAAGTGGTATGCTTTGCCGTTAATATCATAAGCCGTAAAATCAGGCGAAGGTGCCCCGGGCACCATGGCTTTAATGTTATGATATTTTTCTTGTATGGGTTTTTTAAGGTCCGGGTTGTGCACTATTTTGTCAAATAACCGGTAAAAATCTTCTAATTTTTGGGTGTACATCAAGTTATATTTGGCTTCTTGTGCGGCTAATTGCTCTTTGAGTTCGGGATCAGACAAAACAGAGTCAATGGCTTGTAATCGTTTGTATGGATCAATTTCATTGCCGGATTGTTTTTGGGCAATCATATAATTTAAATATTCCGAAACTATTTGAGATCCTTTAGGTATCTGTAAAAAACGTTTGTCGTTGATGTCAATGCCTTCAAAAGCTTTGGGATAATCAGCTGAGGTTTGATAATTTTGTTGATGGGTTAAATAAGCTTTAATCATAGGATATCTTGATAACAAAGTGGCTTTATTGACTTTGTTTCTAAAATGTTCCAAGGCGACAAATTTCTCATCATTGACATTTTTTAAAGACGAATTATATACATTTTCAATACTGTCTTGCAATGCTAAAAAAGCTTTTTCGTCTAAATTGCCATAATACTGATAGGCCGTTTTTGGACGTAAAGCAATGCCTGTCAACATTTTTTTTGCTAAATAGTTATTGACTGCCGCCCCTTTGCCTTTGTATGACAAGCTTTTATCAAAATCATTAAAATCGACATTGATTTGTAAGTGATTACCGGGTTTTAAATAAGTCCAAGTATATTGGGGACCAATATTGAGTTTATAATAACCTTCGGTGAGTTTTAAGGTATCGGCAAAAAATCCTTTATTATCCAATTTTATAGTGTCCACCGGTTTGTTTCTTACATTTTTTAAAATAACTGCCGGCACGGGTGCGTTTTGCACGGTTCCGGATATAATAACAGGTTCTTGGGAAGTATTTTCTGTTTTTTGTTGGCAAGAAACGACAATTAGTGTAATAAAAATGAGTAGAAAAAGTTTTTTCATAGTAGGAGTATTAAAACTATTTTTTGTATGATTTGTAACCGTAAATCATAAAACCGATGCCGATTAATATCATAGGAATACTTAACCATTGACCTTTGTCAAGTCCTGTTTCCATTAAAAGCATGGCGTCTTTGGTGTCTTGCGGCTCTTTGTAAAATTCTATGACTAACCGGATAGTCCAAAGCAATATAAAGAAAATACCGAAAATCATACCTTGATATTTTTTAATACCGGTTTTCCAATACAAATAAAGCAAGATGAACAGTAATGAAAAATAGGCGCCCGCTTCATAGAGTTGTGTCGGGTAACGCGGAAAATCTTCATTGAGTTGTTTAAATATAAAACCGTAATCGGAATGTGTGGGTTTGCCTATGATTTCCGAATTGAGCAAATTACCTATTCTGATTAAAGCGGCGCCAATGGGAATGGTTAAGGTAATTCTGTCCAAAATCCATAAAAAAGAATATTGACCTCTCAAATATTTTCTCCAAAAAAGCCAAAGCGCTATAAATATACCGATGGCGGCACCATGGCTGGCCAGGCCACGAAAACCTGTAAATTCATAACCATTTCCGGTATTGACCACCGGTATCAATATTTCTAAAAGATGATTTTTATAATAAGGCCAATCGTAAAAAAACACATGACCTAAGCGGGCGCCGAGTAATGTGCCAATGACGACATAGGTCAATAAAGGATCTAACAACTGGGTCGACACTTTTTCATTTTCAAAAATCTTTTTCATGATATAATAGCCGGCAATAAAACCGAAAATATACATCATGCTATAATAGCGAATGGTGATAGGGCCTAATTCCAAGCCGATGCCGGGATCCCAAACGATAGAAAGTGTATTCATAATTTATTTCTTTTTTGCTTCAATTCTTCCTTTGTCGGCACCGGATCATAGCCCGAACCACCCCAAGGATTGCAACTCAAAATACGCTTGATCGAAAGCCATCCTCCGGTAAATAAACCGTGGGTTTTTAAGGCTTCAACCGTATAGTGCGAGCAGGTCGGTGTATAGCGACAATTGGAACCTAACAATGGTGATAAAAAATACTGATAAAATTTAGTCAACCATATAAAGGGTTCGGCCAATATTAAAGCAATTTTTTTCAAATGATTAATTTTTATGCAAAAATACGGTTTTTATCTATATCCAAGCTTATGTAACAGCTAATACTTTGTTAATGCAGGCTGTCTTTTTGATGTCTGATTTTAAAATCTTTTTCTTTAATTTTATTAAGTAATTTATTGTCTTTCAGTTTTTTTAAATTGACTAAAATAACAGGTGACAAATTTTTTATGGGATTATAAAGTGTGCTTTGATTTAAGGTATCTTGTTTGATTACCGGATAAATTTGATTGCCTTGGTCAAACAACCAAAGCAACAAACTTAAAACTACAATTTTGATACCCACGGATAAAGCCCCTCCGGCAAGTCTGTTGACAAACCCCAAGGCTACGGCTTCTAAAAACTTATCCAGTATTTTCCCGACCAAATGCAACAGACCAAAGACAATTACAAAGGTTAGTATATAAGCAATGATTTTTAGTTGGGCAGGGTCTTTGTCCAACCATTGTCCCAATTTTTCGACGGTAAAATACGAAAAATGGATGGCTATATACAGACCTGCAATAATGGCAATAAAAGAAATTAACATATATACAATCCCTTTTTTATAACCCGAATAAAAAGCCCAAACCAAAACAATGGCAATGATAATGTCAAAAAAATTCATAATAAGATGTTAATTCGTTATTTTTAATTTAAAATCGATATAAACAGATAGAAATATTTCCCTATTTTTGCAAGCAATATACAAATTTTATAACAAATGAAAATAACCAAAATTTTAGTCATATTTAGTTTATTGGCAGTCATAACTTCTTGTAAGCATGAGTCTAAAAAGGCCGACGGTAAATCCGGAGAAACCAAATTAGAGCAAAAAGTTTTTTATGATAAAGAAAAAAAGCATTTCAAATCGGTAAAACAACTGACTTTTGGTGGCGACAATGCCGAAGCTTACTGGAGTTTTGATGACAAAAAATTGGTGTTTCAAGCGCGTAATCCCCGTTGGAATGTGCCTTGTGATCAGATTTTTGTGATGAATGCAGATCAACCGCTTGACAGCACTCACATGCCAAAAATGATTAGCACCGGCAAAGGCAGAACTACCTGCAGTTATTTTTTGCCCGGTGACAGTTTAATAATTTATGCTTCTACACATTTAGGCGGTGATGCTTGTCCACCTGAGCCCAAAAAAGAAAAAGGACGATATGTATGGCCTATTTATGACACTTACGATATTTTTGTAGCTGATTTAAATGGTAATATTGTCAAACAACTGACCAATACACCCGGTTATGATGCCGAGCCTACGGTGTCTCCTGACGGCAAAAAAATTGTTTTTACATCAACACGTAGTGGTGATTTGGAATTGTATACCATGAATATAGATGGCACCGGTGTTAAGCAAATTACAAACCAATTAGGTTATGACGGCGGCGCTTTTTTCTCTCCTGACAGCAAGCAGATAGTTTTTCGTTCCTCACGACCTAAAACACCTGAAGAAATTAAAAAATACAAAGATCTGTTGGCGCAAGGTTTGGTAGAACCCAGCAATATGGAAATTTATGTTTGTGATGTTGATGGAAGTAATTTAAAACAAGTAACCCACTTAGGTGGTGCTAACTGGGCGCCCTTTTTTCATCCCAGTGGTAAAAAAATTATTTTTTCGTCTAACCACAAAACCAAATCCATACCATTTAATTTGTATATGATTAATGTGGACGGTACCGGTTTGGAACAAATTACTTACGATCCTATATTTGATGCTTTTCCTATGTTTTCTTACGACGGCAAAAAACTGGTTTTCGGTTCTAACCGTAACAATCGCGGCACCCATGATACCAATTTATTTTTAGCCGAATGGAAAGATTGAGATAATAATATTTATTAATGCTCAAAGCCAACCATCAGTTTTGCGAATGGTTGGCTTTTTTTAGAGTTATTAACATTATTTTGGTGAAAACTTTTAGAGGTTTAAAAAATGTTAATGTTTACATTTTAGTTATATTCGCGTACCAAACCAAAATAATAAATAATATGAAAAGAAAACTCGCATTATTGTCAGTCTTTTTGTTGTTCATTTCAGTAGGATGGGCACAAGTAACCACATCGACCTTAAAAGGTCTTGTAAAAGACAATGACGGCCCTATGATGGGGGCGGAAGTCTTGGTCGTTCATGTGCCCACAGGCACTAAAACCGGAACAATAACCCAAGAAAACGGTCGCTTTATTTTGCCCAATTTACGTATTGGAGGGCCTTATAAAGTTGTAATCAAGTTTGTAGGATACCAACCGGTAGAACTTGATAATATATTTTTAAAATTAGGTGAAGCTAAAAATATTGAAGTTGTTTTACATGAAAGTAAAAATGCCTTAAAAGAAGTTGTAATAAAGGTAAAAGACAACGGACAAGTGTCTGCAAAAGATAAAAACGGCCCGGTAACCAGTATTGGACATCGTGAATTGGAAACCTTACCAACCATCTCACGCTCTGCAGAAGATTTTTACCGTTTAGAACCCTCTGCCAGTGGTAATTCTTTTGGTGGTCGAAACGATCAATACAACAATTTTTCCTTAAACGGTACCATTTTTAATAACCCTTTCGGATTAGATGCTGCCACTCCCGGCGGGCAATCTAATGCTCAACCTATTTCGTTGGACGCCATTGATCAAATACAAGTTTCTACAGCGCCTTACGATGTGACTCAATCGGGTTTTACTGGTGCTGCCGTTAATGCCGTTACCAAATCTGGAACTAATACTTTTCACGGAACGGTCTTTGGTTATTACCGTAATCAGGATATGACCGGTAAAGTCAATTTGGGAAATACCACACTGACTCCCGATTTAAAACAATTGCAAGGCGGATTTAGTATTGGCGGTCCTATTATCAAAAACAAATTGTTCTTTTTTGTCAATGCCGAAATAGATGACCGTTCAGACTTAGGTTCTTTTTATATAGCCAATGCCCCCGGACGTTCGGGAGATAATGTGTCGCGAGTTGAAAAAGCCGATTTGGAATTGGTATCATCCTTATTAAAAAATATGGGGTATGAAACAGGACCTTATGAAGGCTATTTGCATGATACTTATTCGCAAAAAGGCATTATTAAATTAGACTGGAATGCTACTGATAATTTAAGATTATCTTTTATTTATAACCGTTTAAATGCTTACCGCGATTTAAATGCACATCCCGAAGCTATTAAACACAGAGGTCCGGACAGAACAGTCATGCAGTTTTATAATTCTGGCTATCGTATCAATAATAATATAGATTCATACTTGACCGAAATCAATTGGAATTCTAAAGACGGTAAAATGTCCAACAAATTCCAAGCCGGTTATACTTTTTTTGACGATTATAGAGATCCTAAATCCACTCCGGCACCCCCTATAACCATTACAAAAGATGATGCGCCATACATTATCGTAGGACATGAACCTTTTTCCATTCATAATAATTTGACTCAAAAAGTCTATCAAGCATCGGATATTTTTACTTATAACTTAAACAACCATACCATTACTACCGGATTTAGTTTTGAAAAATTCAGTTTTGTAAATTCATTCAATTTGTTCGGTTATAGCAAATTCGGCTTAAAATACGGCAGTCCGTTTGCACAAGTAGATATTCAAGATTTTGTCAATGATGCTACTAATACCACCGACTTGCAACAAGCTTTTGCATATGCGCAACAAGCAGAAGTTGCAGATAAATGGAATATAACCAAGTTAGATGTTGGGCAATTGGGATTCTTTGCCCAAGACGAAATTCAAGTAAATGATTACTTTAAATTTGCTTTCGGTTTAAGAGTTGATAAGCCCATGTATTTTGATACTGACAAATATGTAGAAGAAAAAATCAAAGAAGCCGGAACCGATTATATTATGGAAGATTTGACTTGGTATGATGAAAACGGTAAACCTTTGCATTACAGTGCTCGTAATTTGCCGTCCGATAAGCTTTTGTGGTCGCCGCGTTTATCATTTAACTGGGATGTCAGTCATGACAATACGGCTATTATCCGGGGAGGAACCGGAGTATTTACCGGCCGTTTGCCTTTTGTGTGGATTGGAAATCATATAGCCAATGTCGGCCGTTGGTATATGACACCCGTTTCACCCGATTTTAAATTTCCTCAAGTTTGGCGAACCAGTATAGGCGCTGATAATAAGTGGGGCAAAGGCTGGTCAACCAGCATAGACTTGGCTTATACCAAAGACATAAATGCCATGATGGTGCGCGATTACGGATTAAAACCACCGACAGGTACACTTAACAGTTCTATTGACCCACGTCCGGTATATACCTATGCTGACCGAGTTACCATGCAGGATGGCTTTTTTGCCGGTATTCCGGCTGATTTGTATACTTTTACCAATACCGATTTGGGTGATTCGTTTAATTTCACGGTAAAAGTTAATAAAAATTTCAAAAAGGGATTGCATACCAGTCTGGCCTATAATTTTATGGTTGCCAATGATGCCAATTCCATTGAAGCGGAAATCACCGGAGATGCTTTCTTACGTAACCCTGCTTTGGGAAATGTTAATGTGCCCAAGTTAGCTCCTTCTTTATATGGTGACAAACATCGTATAGTCGGTTTTACAAGTAAAGAGTGGCGTTATGGAGACCGTAAACAATGGAATACAACAATTGCAGCTGTTTACGAATGGGCCAAAGGCGGCCGTTTCTCTTATACTTATGCAGGTGATATTAATGGGGACGGATCTAATTTGAACGATTTGATTTACATTCCTACCGAAGATGAAATCAATCAAATGTATTTTAACAGCAATGTAGCCAACCCTCAATTACAAAGAGACGCTTTTAATCATTATATTTTACAAGATGATTATCTAAGTTCACATCGTGGCGAGTATATGGAACGTTATGCCATATTGAGTCCTTGGCGTAGTAAAATAGATCTCAAATTAACGCAAAGTTATCGTATTAAAGGTGCACAAAAAGTACAGTTCAATTTGAATATTTTGAACTTGGGCAACCTATTAAACAGTGATTGGGGAGTTGTAAAATTACCCAATACCAAACAACCGGTAGGTGTGTCCTTTACAGACGAAAATGGTGATCCTGTCGATTATCCGGTTTATACTTTTGACCCTAATTTGAAAAGCACTTTTTACAATGATTATAGTTTAAGATCTCGTTGGCAAATACAAGCCGGTTTAAGATATATCTTTTAAATAAAGACTATAAAAAATTAATAAAAAACAAGCATGCTCATACGGGTATGCTTGTTTTTTTAATGTAATGTCAAATCGATTTATAAAATATTCCGAAAAAATTTTGTCCCGAAGCTTCGGGATTATTTAATCAAGGAGAAAAACGCAGGCATAGCATAGTTATGAGCGCATATTTTTGATGTAGGGTAAGTAAAAAAAGAAATGGAATATTGGAGTAAAATATAGCTCATTTTGATATAAATTATTCATAATCAAATGTTAAAAAACACACATTAAAAAAATATTTAAATATTTGGTATTTTTTTTGCAAACTCAAAAAAAAGCTATAAATTTGCACCACTTTAAAAAGGTATTGGCCTATGGTGTAACTGGCAACACGTCTGATTTTGGTTCAGAAGAGTCTAGGTTCGAGCCCTAGTAGGCCAGCGTTTAATAAATCCTGATGTTTTATTTCATCGGGATTTTTTTATTAATTATCATTAGTTGATAGGGCGAGAAGTTTATCCCGATTTTATATCGGGGAGCCCTAGTAGGCCAGCGTTTAATAAATCCTGATGTTT
>JAMOMQ010000161.1 GCA_027066995.1 Flavobacteriales bacterium | reverse complement strand
CTTACACCGGAATTTAACGTATCCCAAGTGTTACCACCATCCACACTTTTCATAATTAAGCCATTTGTGCCGGCTACAAAAAGGGTATCGCTAGCAACTACGCTTAAAGCCAAGAGGTTTTCTGTGGTGTTGGTCGTTAGGCTTTGCCAGCTTACACCGGCATCGGTGGTTTTGAGTAAGGTGCCGTTATCGCCTACGGCGTAGCCGGTTTGGGTATCGGCAAATGCTACTTGATGTAAGTTTGCGCTTGCCGGATTGCTCACAGGCAGCCAGTTGGTGCCGCCGTCGGTGGTGCGCAGGATGATGCCGTTGTTACCCACCACCACTACGGTGTCGGCACTAATGCAATAAACATCATTGAGGTTTTCGGTAGTGCCGGAGTTTTGTTGTGTCCACTGGGCTTGTATGGGTATGACAAACCACAAGAACAGGTAAAGGATTTGTTTTTTCATAAGAATTTGTTTTAGTAAAAAGTTTAAAGCCGGATGCCGGATAACCGATGTGGGAAATTCCGCACCGGAAGAATAGTAGGTTCAAGGTTAAGTACTTGTGTTCTAATGGGATTGTAGTTATTGCTTTTGATTCTGTTCCATAGGCAATAGTTTTTGTTGGAATAAAGTTAGGAAAAATATTTTAAAGTTTTAGACTGTTTGTTGTTTTCATGGGTATTGCAAATTTTTGATGAAAGATATTGGAAACCGAAGGATGACTTTGAATGGCAATGATAGACCGTTGATTGGGCGGTACAGAGCGAAGCGGATGTATTGTAGATTCCGGCCCGATAATTTTTTTCTAACCATGAGAAAACTTTCAATGACTTACCGGATACCGGATTGTACACCGTAATCATTTTAAAAGAACATGGGAAAAAAGATTTTAATTTGAATTGCGATTAACTTATTAAACAATTATATGACAACAGGTAAAAAGCTAATCTTGGTGAAAGTATTTTTTTAAAGCCAAACGGACGCTACCGGTTTCTAACAGTAGTTTTTCTGCAGAAGGGTAATCCAGTCCGGTTTCTTTCATAATCATTTTGGTGCCGCGGTCTATCAGTTTGGCATTGGTGAGTTGCATATCGACCATTTTATTACCTTTGACGCGTCCGAGTTGGATAAGACTGCTGGTGCTTATCATGTTTAAAACGAGTTTTTGAGCGGTTCCGGCTTTCATGCGGCTGCTGCCGGTGACAAATTCGGGGCCAACGACTACCGTTATGGGGTATTCGGCGGCTTGTTCGAGCGGGCTACCGGGATTCATGGTTATACATCCGGTAATGGCACCTGCCTCACGGGCTTTTTTTATGGTACTCACCACATAGGGTGTTGTGCCTGATGCTGCTATACCTACTAAAACATCGCGGTTGGTAAAGCCGTTGTTTAATAAATCTTGCCAGCCTTGAGTGGTGCTGTCTTCGGCTTCTTCGACGGCTTTGCGGATAGCAATATCACCACCGGCTATAAGTCCGGTGACCAAATCGTCTTCGACACCAAAGGTGGGCGGACATTCGCTGGCGTCTAATATACCGAGTCTGCCACTGGTGCCGGCGCCTATGTAAAATAATCGTCCTCCTTTTTTGAGCTTGTCAACGACTTGTTCGACTAATTTTTCTATTTGTGGAATGGCTTTTTCAACGGCAAAAGGAACTTTTTTGTCTTCGTTGTTGATATTGACTAATAATTCTTTAATAGACATTTGTTCGAGGTTGTCGTATAGAGAGTCTTTTTCGGTGATTTTGTCAAATTTTTGTGTCATAGGCTTGATTTGATTGACAAAATTAAGCAATTTATTTGTTTTGGCGGATTGTTACCGGAGCTTATTATGTTACTTTGCCGTTAGCGGTGTGCTCTGCGTGAGGGATAGGAGTGGTAGCCGGTGGCAGCAGACCGTTTACAAAAGCAAGTGGGCAAAGCGACCGGTAGGAAGCTCTTGAACATGCCGGCTTTTGTGCGGTATGCTGCCGGTGCTACAAACGGATAGCCCGACAGCGCCAAGTGCAGACCGGATGGTTTGTCAAAAGCAGACGTTAGTCAAACTTGTGCGGTGTCACGCCCTATTACTTTAAAAAGATGCTAAATCGGTTGTAATAGTTTTTAACGGGTTTTTGGGGGCGTTGTTTGATGGCTTGTGGAATGCGTTTGTAAAAGCCGAAATGGGCTTTGACAACCGCCCAAGTGTGTTTGGGCTTGCCTTGTAACATAAAAACGATGCCTGCCAAGCCGTCGAGTAGCAGCCGGCTGAATATGATGGGAACAACCAAGGGTTTTGGTAAATTTTTAAGCATCATGAGCAGGTTGTTGCGAAAATTGAGATAGGTTTTAAACGGGTTTTGGTTGTTGAGACTGGCACCACCCAAGTGATAAACGGTGCTTTGAGGAATATAAATGGCTTTGTGTTGTTGGTGGTGTGCCCGCCAACAAAAATCGATTTCTTCTTGGTGGGCAAAAAAACTTTCGTCAAAGCCTTGAAGTTGGTCAAACACGGTTTTGCGCACCAAGAGACAGGCACCTGAGGCCCAAAATATTTCTTTTCGCCGGTTGTATTGTCCGGTATCTTGGGCTACTTTAAAAAGGATGCGTCCGTCGCAGTATGGATATCCGAATCTGTCGAGGAATCCGCCGGCTGCTCCGGCGTATTCAAAGAGTTGTTTGTTTTTATAATCTTTAATTTTGGGTTGGACGATGGCTGTTTCCGGGTGGGTTTTAAATTCTTGTAGAATGGGTTGTAGCCAGTTTTGGGTCACTTCCAAGTCGGAATTGACCAAGGCATAAATGTCGGCATCTATTTGTTGTAACCCACGATTGTAGCCCCCTGCGTAGCCATAGTTTCGGTCGAGTTGGATGATATTTACTTCGGGGTGGTTTTGTTGTAAGTAGGAAATGGAACCGTCCGAGGAAGCGTTGTCAATAACATAAACGGTTGCTTCAGGGCTGTGTGTAATTACCGACGGTAAAAATTGTTTGAGTAAATGAGCTCCATTCCAGTTTAAAATTACAACGGCTGTTTTCATATAGGTTAAATAGTGATGCAAATGTATTAAATATTTTATTATAGGGGAAAGGTAAAAGTTAAAGGGTAAAAGTTAAAAGGGGAAAGGTATAAGAAGTATTGGGGCAAGTAGCTATTTTTACTTCTTTACGATTGCAAAACTATTGTCCGGAATGTGGGGGTAGTTCTTGTAAAAATTTAAAATTGTTTTGGGCAAAATCTATTTGGCAATAAATATGTTTGATACCGTTGGTTAAGAACAAATAAGGTGCTTTTAGCAACCAATTGTATTGATTGGCTTGGTCAAAGGTGGTTTGGGTAATAGCAACTGTCGGGGCTTTGCATTCTACGAGTATTTCGGGTTGCATATTGCGGTTAAATACTACTATGTCAAAGCGTCGTTTGGTTTGGTTGATGCGTAGTTGCTTTTCGACGGCAATCAGATTTTGCGGGTATTTTTTGTCATAAATTAGATAGTGCAAGGTGTGTTGTCTTACCCATTCTTCGGGGGTGAGCACAACATATTTTTTACGGATAAAATCAAAGATGTATATTTGGTTTTGAACCTTTTTGAATCGAAATGAATAGGCCGGAAAATTGAGTGTTTGCATAAACCCTAAATAATTGATGTAAAGATATAAAAAAAGAGGCTGTCTCAAAAGGCCTTTTATAAATAATTTTAGTAAAAAGTAAATTGTTAAACTATTGATTTTCAGGCTTAAGATTTCTCATCCCGCACTTGCGGGATTCGGAATGACAACTGATTCACTCTTTTGAGACAGCCTCTTTTGAGACAGTATTAAAAGTATTTTTCATAAATGCTGAATAAAATATTGAGATGATAAGTTGTTGATTATCAAGTGTGAGATTCCTCATTGCGTTCGGAATGACAAATAATTCACTCTTTTGAAATCGCTACATTAATTATGAGAATGAAAAAAATGTCAAGAAGCTTTATTTACCGGATGCTTTAATCCGCGGTATTCTATAAGACTGGCTTTTAATGAGCCTATCAATAGTTTGGCTTTGATAAGTAAGGGCATTTTGTTTTGGTCGTCACTGACCCAGACGGTTAAGCTTTCGTCTTCTTTAAATACACGACCGGATTGTACCAACGGTCGAAATTTTAATGCGTGTATCTTGCCCATTTTGGTGCGTAAAACATCTTTGCCCAAAAATTTGAGTTTAAAAGGATAAATTTCGTTATCAAAAAACATATCTACGCTGATTTCATCGCCTTTTTTAAGTTTTGATGTGTCGTAATTACGCAAATAGTAAAAGACAGATACCATATCGTGCACACGCTTGTTAAGATTGTAAATTTTAGAGGAGTTTTTTTTCTTATCTATTACTAATACAGATTGTTTTTTGGTATCAAAATGTAATTCGCGGTTGATAATATATCCGCCTTCGTCCACTTGACGGACAAAACGGTAAGGGACGTTGTTAGAATCGAAATAACTTTCGTAAGTATCATTAACGCTCATAAACCAACGAGATACCCCGGAGGTCCAACCTTTGCCAATGGCGTGAAATAAGTTTTTACCTTTAAATTGTCCGGTTTTTAAATCCAAAGTAGCATAGCCGGCATTAAAAAAACCGTAATGAATTTTAAATTTAAAGTGTTCGCCCGGTTTGTAGGCCAAGTCTTGAGCCTTGCTTGTATTAACAATGAATAACAGACCGAAAAGCAAAATAATTTTTTTCATAGATAATTGATTTGTTTGATATAAAACAAAGACTGTTCCAAACTTATGGATAATACATATTATCCCGTGTTATAAAAAGGCTTAACGTTTAAAAATCATATCCAAAACTCATATTGAAATAATTCTTTTGCAGATCCGGAATTCTGCCAAAATTTAACTTAAACGGCCCTAAAAAAGACTTGTTACCATAGCCGATATGAAAGCCATACAAACTATTGGGCTGGTTGGGAATCAAATCGTTTGTTTTGTCATACAATAAAGCATCACCACCTATTTCAATAAAATGATTTTTATAAATTTGCGTTACAGCATTTAATGAAGCACTGGCAAATTTGGTAGCATTAAGTGATAAAACAGGCATAGCCTTAAAGGTAATCATTTGGTCATAATTACTATAACTATTTAAGCCACCTATATAAAAAATATTTTCATAGTTGTATTTTAAACTATAATGCAAGCCCGATTGTATTTCAGGCTGTAAATACACATTGCTAAATATTTTTTGTGTCCAGTTGACTTTAAAAGTAAATAGAGAATAAGGTTTAAAATCGTTATAAATATCCGATGATGCCCAATTATAAAGCCATTTAAGTTTTAAATACAAGCCTTTTGTGGGAAAATTTTTGTCATTGCGGCTGTCAATATTAATAGAAGCATAATTACCAAAATAATGATTTTTGCCAAAAAAATAGGCTTCGTCTGCTTGACCGGAAAAAACATAAGTGTATAATTTTTTATACCGGTGTTGTATGCCCATTTGCAAATACAAGAAATGGCTCAAATTGCCTTGAAAATAAAAACGGTTTGTTTGTTGTAAATAATTAAAATCCAGCTTGTTGATACCGAACTCCTTTTCTTCAAACAACTCATTGGCATTAACACGTTGCGAAAACCGGTGCAAGTCACTATGAAAACCCCAACTTAATTTGAAACCGTTGTCCATTAGATAATCAAAGTTATATCTAAAATAATTGCCGCCGATAATATCAACCGAAATCAAATCGTTGTTGGTAAATATACGTTTATTGGTAAAATTGGCAATAACATTAATTTTATACAAATCGTTAAAATGAAATCCCAGTCCCATAGAAGCTTTATGCAACCGTTCTTTTAAATCGATAAACAATTGCAGTTGGCCGTTATCTTTTTTAAAGCGGTAATGCACTTTTTCAAAATTATCCGATCCAATCAAATTGTTGATGCCGTCCAAAAAATCTTTATAACTGATTTTTTGATGTGGTCTCAGGCCTATTTTTCCTAAAATATAGTCACGGTTAAAAGTTTGTTGTCCTTGCAAAATTATTTGGTCAAAAAGCAAGCTGTCCGGTTTTTTAAACTTTAATTGCTGCACAGGTTTGTTACTTTGTAAGCTTTTTAATAGTGGCCACCGGCTGAGTTTGTTAAGAGCCGCCTTTTTACCACGAGCTATTACCGTATCAATTTTTTCAAAATCCGTAATGCCGATGCCTGTAATATCGGGCCGGATATACAAATCGGTCAAGGCTTTTTTTAAGGGCATTTCTTTATACATTCCAAACCCTATGATTTGGTCTAAAATAGCCGGCATATCTTTAATTTCGTTTTTAGGTAAAATTTCGCCTTGCACATCACTGCCAATGATTATATCCGCCCCCAAATCGCGGACTTCTTGCACCGGATAATTATTGACAATACCGCCGTCGAGCAGTAATTTATTACCATCTTCAATAGGTTTAAACACGCTGGGCAGCAGGGCACTGGCATTGACTGCTTCGGGTAAGTAGCCATGATTAAATAAGACTTGATTGCCGGTAACCACATCGGTTGAAATACAGATAAAAGGAATCGGCAGAGTGGCAAAATCTGATATATTACTAGCAGGCAGCAGGCTTTCTGCCAACAAATTAAACATTCGCTGCGAATCCGACAAGCCACGTGGCAATTGCACCGACATATTTGAGGTCGAGAACGGAAAACTCATGATAAACCGCTTACCCCGTTCTTTTTCAAATGCATTCAAATACTTGCGGTCAAAACGATTATATAAAATAGCATCAAAATCGACGGTATGAAACAAAGAATCGATTTGTGCCGCCGAATAACCCGCAGCATACATACTGCCAACAATTGCTCCCATGCTTGTGCCTCCGATAAAGTCCGGATGAATATGGTATTTTTCCAAAGCTTTGAGCACCCCGATATGTGCCATTCCTTTAGCCCCGCCACCACTCAGCACCAAACCTATTTTGGGTTTTGTCAAGCTGTCAGATTCTTGCCCCCAAAACACCATGCTAATGCTCAAAAAAAACGCTAAGAAAAACAATCGTATCATGTATATAACACTATTTTAATTTATTAGGGCGAACAGGCGGGCTATCCGCTTGTAGTTATGTCAGACTCCGCCATAAAAACCGGCATATCCATGAGCTTCCTGCGGTCGCTATGTCTATTTGTTTTTATAGAGCATCGCTTTGCCATAAGCTACCGCTTCTATCCCTGTCGCGGGCTTCATTCAAAGGTCGTTGATGTTTAGCCAAATTTAATCATAAAATGGTTGGTAAAAAAATTTTTTTCTTTTCATACCTATACAAATTGAAATATAAATTCATAGCAAAAATCAATCTCAACCTCTCATAAACTTACTGAAATCTTGTCAGGTTCATTAACATAATTTTGACAAAAAACATAAAATTTTACTAACAAAAAACATTTTATAATAATCTTAACAGCTATTGGCATAATTTTGTTGTAAACTTGTATTGAAAAAATTAAGATTATGGAAAATATAAATGTTAACGAAATTAATGAACTTGTCAAACAAGAAAGCAATTTTGTCGATGTGCTCAAATTTGAGATCAATAAAGTTATTGTAGGGCAAGATAAAATGATTGACCGTTTGCTTATCGGTTTATTAGGTAAAGGACATATTTTATTAGAAGGTGTGCCGGGATTGGCCAAGACCTTGGCTATTAATACGTTGGCCAAAGCCATCAATGCCAAGTTTAGTCGCATTCAGTTTACGCCGGACTTATTACCTGCAGATGTTATCGGTACTTTGATTTACAATATGCAAGAAAACAAATTTGAAGTCAAAAAAGGGCCTATTTTTGCTAATCTGGTATTGGCTGACGAGATTAACAGGGCGCCGGCCAAAGTGCAATCCGCTTTGCTCGAAGCCATGCAAGAACGTCAAGTTACCATTGGCGATGAAACCTTTAAACTACCTGAGCCTTTTTTGGTCATGGCAACGCAAAATCCCGTTGAACAAGAAGGAACTTATCCGCTACCCGAAGCACAAGTTGACCGTTTCATGCTTAAAACCATTATTGACTATCCTACCCAAAAAGAAGAATTGGAAATCATGCGCCGCAATATGCAAGGCAATATGGACAAAGTGCAGCCGGTGACTACCACCGATCAAATTTTAAAAGCTCGAGAAGTGGTCAAACAAGTATATTTAGATCCTAAAATTGAACAATATATTTTAGATTTGGTATTTGCTACACGCTACCCCGAACGGTACGGCTTGGAAGAACTCAAACCTTTAATCAATTTCGGTGCTTCGCCACGTGCCAGTATTAATTTGGCTACGGCATCCAAAGCCTATGCTTTTATCAACAAACGCGGATTTGTCATACCCGAAGATGTACGCGCTATGGTGCACGATGTATTACGCCATCGTATCGGGTTAACTTACGAAGCCGAAGCAGAAAATGTAACCACCGAAGATATTATCAATAAAATTGTCAATGCCGTAGAAGTGCCCTAGAGACTTAAGATTGAATATTTACGATTAACGATTAAACGATTAAACGGTTCAACGATTCAACGATTCAACAATTCAACAATAAAATGACCACAAAAGATATATTAAAAAAAGTTCGGAAAATAGAAATCAAAACCAAGCGTTTGTCCGATCATATTTTTGGGGGCGAATACCACAGTTCATTTAAAGGGCGCGGTATGACCTTTTCAGAGGTGCGACCTTATGCTTTTGGTGACGATGTCCGCAATATCGATTGGAATGTAACCGCCCGTTACAGAACGCCTTTTATCAAAATATTTGAAGAAGAGCGCGAATTGACCATGATGTTGGCAGTTGATATCAGTGGTTCGCAATGGTTTGGTAGTCGCAGCCAACTCAAACGCGAAATGATTACCGAAATAGTAGCCACTTTGGCTTTTTCGGCCACGCAAAACAATGATAAGGTCGGATTGATATTATATAGTGATGACATTGAGCTGTTTATACCACCCCAAAAAGGGCGGTCGCATGTGTTGCGTATTATTCGCGAACTGGTAGATTTTACGCCCAAGCATACCAAAACCAATACTTCAAAGGCTTTAAAGTTTTTATATAATGTATTAAAGAAAAAAGCCATCGTGTTTCTTATTTCCGATTTTATTGATTACGATTATGAAGATACTTTAAAAATTGTCGGCAAAAAACACGACTTGACAGGTATTATGGTCTATGATCCTATGGAAAAAGAAATGCCCGATTTGGGTTTGGTAACTGTCAAAGACTTGGAAACCGGACAAACAGCTTTTGTTGATACCGGTAATAGCAACTTGAGACGCACGCATAATGCCAATTTTTTAAAACGGCAGGATTATTTCAAAAAAGCTTTTCAAAAGTCGGGGAGTGGCGTCATTTGGGTAGCTACCAACGGGTCTTATATCAAAAAAATGTTACAATATTTTAAAGCGCGCTCATGATATTAAGCCGGTTACTAATTGCAGATGATTGTAGAATGATTAAATGCCTAAAAAATATGAATAAAACTCTGATATACATATTGTTAACGCTTTTTGCTTGGTCAACCTATGCCCAAGATTTACCTAAAATTTCTTTGCAAGCGGATACCTTGCAAATCAGGCCCGGCGAACAAATCAAGTTACAGGTGCAAACAAAAACTGACACTTTGTCATTTGTAGATTTTCCCGAATTATCACAATTGGGCCCGGCCGAAGTGGTGCGCACATCCCTTGTTGATACTTTACAAGCCAAACCCATCCGGCATTTGCAAAAAAACTATTTTATCACGGCTTGGGATACCGGACACTATGTGGTGCCACCTTTACAAATCAAAATTAATGATACCGTTTTGGTAACCGACAGCCTTCGCATACAGGTAAAACCCGTAATGGTAGATACCACCAAACAAGATTTATACGGATTTAAACCACCGGTTAGTATTGATGGTACACCTATTAATGACCTTGATAATACTACCAATTATTGGTGGTGGTTATTAGGTTTGTTGCTTTTGGCAGCATCGGGTTATTATTGGTATCGCCGCCGACAAAAGCTTATAGCAGCCCAACATGTATTAACACCTTATGAAATAGCCCGAAAGCGTTTAAATCAATTAGCCGGTGACAAATTATGGTTACGTCAGCAAATCGATGCCCATTATTTACAACTCACCGATACGCTTAAAGAGTATTTGGAAAATGAACTTGGAATTTCTGCCAAAGAAAAAATTTCGAGTGAACTTTTGCAAAGTTTAAAAAAATACCGTTTTGAAAACGGACAATATTTTTCCGCCGAATTATTGCAACGTTTAGAGCAAACTTTAAAACGAGCAGATTTGGCCAAATTTGCCAAGTTAAGTCCCAATCCTGCTGATATTGATTTAGATTTTAATGTCGTTAAAGATATTATTGATTATGCCCATCAAATAGTGCAACAAATTGCCGATGAAAAAGCGGCTGCCTTAGCTGAAAAAGAAGCCGCCAAGAAGCGCAAAAAACGAAATGCTTTGATAATAACGGCTGTTATGGTCTTTTTGATAGGCTTAATAGGCGGTTTTGGATATTATTATCTAAACAAACTTAAATTGGTAGACAATCTCAAAGAAAACATGGCTGCACCCGAATGGGTTTATAACGAATACGGCAGTAATCCTGCATTAGCCTTGACAACGCCACATATTTTGCACGCTATTGATATGTCGGAGGCTTTAGAAAAAATGCCATCCAAACAAAGAGAAATTATTGATGAAATCAGTGTATATGGTGATGAGAATTTGGTTAAAAAATACATGATTTTGGTGGTCAATATCGACTTTAAACAAAAAATACCCGAACAAGTAGATATGTCACAAGCCATGATGGCCGGCTTGTTAAAACAAATTGGTGCCCGTGAGGTCAATTTGCAGCAATCCGATTTGGAAAATACCAAACGTTATTTTGGTGATTTTAAGGTGGATGTGCCGGTATTGGGCAATAATGTTAAAGTGCAGTTTGACAGTCGTTTTTATCAATTGCCTACCGGCGAAAAGTTTGTCATAGGTATGTATTTGGAAGGCAATAAAGATAATACAGCCCTTATAGAACGTGTATTACAATCGGCAGAATTAGTAAAAGAATAAATACAATGAAAGATATTTTTGGACATATAGAACTTTATACACCTTACGCCTTGTTATTACTGGTTTTAATACCTGTTTTGGCCATTTGGATGTATAAGCACAGATATAATGAACGGGCAAAATTGTTGTATTCAAATTTAAAAGCATTTAGTGGTTTTAAAACCCTAAAAAATAAATTGCTGCCGTTTATGTCTGCCTTGCTATTGTTGAGTATGACGTTGATAAGTATAGGCATAGCCCGTCCCAGATCGGTCGATGTAACTGCTAAAACCAAGAAAACCAAGGGGATAGACATAATGTTGGCGGTTGATGTATCGGCCAGTATGTTGGCACGCGATTTAAAACCCAATCGCTTGGAAGCTTTAAAGAAAACAGCTATCAATTTTATCAAAAAACGCCCCAATGACCGTTTTGGTGTTGTGTTGTATGCCGGTGAAGCTTTTACGCAAGTGCCTATTACATCCGATCAACGGATTGTAATGCAGGCTATAAGAAAAATCAATTTCAGGCAGTTGTTTAACCAGCTTGATCAGGGCACTGCTATTGGAATGGGATTGGCAACCGCTGTCAATCGGTTAAAAGACAGTAAAGCCAAGAGTAAAGTGATTATTTTAATGACCGACGGTGTTAATAATACCGGTGAGATTGATCCTTATACGGCTTTGGAATTGGCCAAAGAATTCGGTATAAAAGTTTATACCATAGGATTAGGTACCAACGGCTATGCCCCGACACCTGTAGGGGTGCGTCCCGACGGCAGTTTTCAATACCAAAATGCCAAAGTTGAAATTGACGAAAAACTGTTGAAAAAAATTGCCGGTGAAACCGGTGGTAAATATTTTAGAGCTACTGATAATAGTAAGTTGGACAAAATTTATAAAGAGATTGACAAACTCGAAAAAACCGAAATAAAAGAAACCAAATATTATAATTATAAAGAATTATACCGGCCTTTTGTATTGGCAGCTGTTTTGTTCATCTTTTTAGTAGGATTGTTGCGATATACTTGGCTTAAAAGTTTTATATAAATGCTTTATGTTTTTGCAAAAAGTAATGACGAATTATTAAATCGAGATAAATAAAAATAAATTATGTATCAAATAGAAGAACCGAAATATTTTTTATTACTGCTGATAATACCGGTGCTATGGTTGGCTTATTTTTATATGCGTATTTGGCAAGTCAAAAAGCAAAAGGCGGTTTTTGATGCCAAATTGCTCGATGAAGTCGTCATAGAGCGCTCACGTTTTAAACCTTTTATCAAATTACTTTTGTTATCCTTGGCTTTACTATTTTTAATTACCGGTTTGACCAATCCCAAAATGGGCACCAAACTGGAAACCGTCAAACGGAGAGGGGTTGATATTGTTTTTGCTATTGATGTTTCCAAAAGTATGGATGCAGAAGATGTCGCGCCGTCCCGTTTGGAAAAAGCCAAACGGTTGGTGTCTAAAATAGTAGATAATTTGGTGTCGGATCGTGTTGGTATTATTGCTTATGCCGGAGAAGCTTATCCGCTTTTGCCCATTACTACCGATTATGCGGCAGCCAAAATATTTTTACAAAATATGAATACCGACTTGGTTAGTTCGCAAGGTACTGCCATTGACGATGCCATCAATTTGGCCACTACCTATTTTGACGATGACGATACCAATAAAATTTTAGTGATTTTATCCGACGGTGAAGACCATTCGCAAAAAGCCGTTGAAGCGGCTAAAGAAGCAGCTAAACAAGGTGTAACGATTTTTAGTATAGGTATCGGTACCAAAAAAGGTGCGGTAATTCCTATTAAACGTAATGGTAGTTTGTACGGCTATAAAAAAGACAAAAACGACCAAACCGTCATAACAAAACTAAATGATCAGGTTTTAAGAGAAATTGCGCAAGTTACAGGCGGTAAATACATTGATGGACGCAACACCAAAGAAGTTGTTAATTATATTGCCGATGCTCTTAAAAAAATGGATAAAAAAGAATTTGAGACGACCAAATTTTCAGAATATAAAGATCAGTTTCAATGGTTTTTATTGACCGGATTGCTATTTTTGGTCTTATACATAATAGTATTGGAACGAGAAACCCAATGGTTACGAAAACTAAATCTGTTTAACGAATTAGATGAAAAATAATATGAAGACATACCGGTATTTATTTATTATAATCAGTTTTGCTTTTTTAATTAATGTGCAGGCACAAGAAAAAAAGGTAAAGCCTGACAGTGTTATTAAAGAGTTGATAAACAAAGGTTTAAAAGCCTATGATAAAGCTGATTACACGACTGCCGAAATTCAATTTAGACAAGCTTTGTCCAAAGAGCCTCTCAATGCAGTGGCGGCTTATGATTTGGGACTGACCGAAACAGAATTGGACAAAAATTTGGAAGCTGCTCGTTATTTTAACAAAGCCGCCAAGCAAAGTCAAGATCCGTTGTTAAAAGCCAAGGCTTATTTTAATGAAGGTGATATTTGGTATCAAAAGAAAAAATACGAAAAAGCCGTTGAAGCTTTTAAAAACGCTTTACGAAACAATCCTAATGATGAAGAGGCACGTTATAATTTGGCTTTGGCTCAACAAAAATTGAAACAACAACAAAAGAAAAATAAGAATAAAAAGAACAAGCAAAACAAAAAGAATCAACAGCAAAATAAGAATCAAAATAATAAAGAAAATCAGAAAAAAGACCAACAAAAGCAAAACAAACAAGGGAATAAAGATCAAAAAAACAAGGATAAACAAGGACAAAACAAAAACAAACAAAATAACAAGAATCAAAAAGACCGGAATAAAAAAGGTAAAGGCGATAAGAAAAAAGATCAAAAGGGTAAGCCCAAAGATGATCAAAAAAACAAAAACAACCAAAACAAAAACGGCCAACAAAAAGATCAACAAAACAAGCAGGGTGGTAAAGAACGACAACAACCCCAGCAAGGACAAGGTCAAAAACGTAAAGCGCAATTGACCCCGCAACAAGTCAAACAATTGTTGGTGGCTTTAAAAAATAAAGAAAATAAAACGCAGAAAAAAGTCAAAGTTAAAATACTAAAAGGCCGGGGCAAAAAACAAAAACAAGATAAAGATTGGTAAAACCAGCGAACAGGCGGCTGTTTCAAAAGGTGAAATTTTCTGTCATTTCGAACGAATGTGAGAAATATTCTTCTTGACAATCAGCAACTTAATAATTAATACTTTTGTCAATGTATTATAAAAGACTCTTTTGAGACAGCCTCTTGTTTTAATTTAAATTATAAAATTATTTTCCTCAAGAACTATGAAAAAATATATTTTACTTTTGGTTATGATGAGTTTTTGGGCCTGTCAAACCAAGCCGGCAAACAATAATAAACCTAAGCAACAAACAGAAATTACATTTAAAAAGCAAGCTGTTTTGACGGTGTCGGACAGTTTAAATCACCCCAAAGCCCAATTTGATATTGAAATTGCCCAAGATGATTATCACCGCGAAACCGGTTTGATGTATCGCCGGACGATGAAAGATAATCAAGCCATGCTTTTTATATTTGATGATAACAAGCCTCGTTATTTTTGGATGAAAAACACTTATATTCCTTTGGATATTATTTATATCGGGACGGATAAAACCATTGTAAGTATGGTTAAAAACGCTAAGGTTTTAGACCAAACCGCTTTACCTTCCAATGTGCCGGCAAAATATGTTTTGGAGATAAAAGCCGGTTTGGCTGACCGGTATCGTTTACAAAAAGGTGACCGTGTCAGTTGGTAAAAACTATAATTCGGGATTGATACTAAACCCAATGCCTTTTTTGGTGCGTATTTTACTTTTACCTATTTTTTTGCGTAAGTTGTTCATGTGCACATCCAGTGTTCTTTCACCTACAATGACATGACGCCCCCAAATATGACCGTAGATTTCATCGCGTGAAAATATTTTTCCGGGATCATTGGCCAGCAGATTTAAAATATCATATTCTATTTTGGTCAAGGATACTTCTTCGCCTTTACGGGTTACTTTACGTTTCTTGGGATTGATGGTAACATTTCCGATTCTGATTTTTTTACCGCTGTCTTTTTTAAATTTTTTACGGCAATTAAAAAAGGCCGACAATTTGGCTTTGATTAGTTCCAAAGACCAATTTTCATCAATAAAATCGTCAATGCCGGCATTAAAACATTGTAATAATAAACTCTCATTTAATGGCGCCCATAAAAATAAAGGCGTTTTATAAGTTGATTTGTGCAATTTGAAACTTTCAACATCATGGCACACATCCTTAGATTTCCAATGTATCAAAACCAAATGAATTTTGAGCTCGGAGTTCAAATCATCCATACTTACAATAGAAAAATTATCACCTAATAATTTTTGCAACTTACCGGTATTTTTTTTTGAAAAATTGACCGGTAAAATATTATATCGCGCCATATTAAATCAATTAAGTTTTATATAGTAAAAGTATAAAAAATATTTGATTGCACAATAGGTATGGTTTTACAAAATGAGATTAAAATGATAGTAAGGTATTATCTTACCGTTTGCCTAATTCGATTACTTCCAAATTTTTTATATCTCCTTTGTCAATTACAAAACGGAGCATGGTTCTTTTATGATGAAAACCGTGTTTTCCGGCTGCACCCGGATTCATATGTAACAGTTTATTTGTCTTATCATACATTACTTTTAAGATGTGTGAATGACCGGCAATAAACAAATCAGGCGGATATTTGCGAATGATTTCCCGTGCTTTTGGACTATATCTGCCCGGATAGCCGCCGATATGAATCATAAAAACTTTAATGTCTTCTATGGTAAACAGTTGTTTTTCAGAAAATTCTTTGCGTAGTTCGCCACCGTCAATATTGCCGTAAACGGCACGCAGTTTTGTGTGTTTTTTTATTTCATCGGTAACGGCAGTGGTGCCTATATCTCCGGCATGCCATACTTCGTCAGCTGCTTTGATGTATTTGAGCATGGCTTCATCCAGATAGCCATGTGTATCTGACAGTAAAAGAATTTTTTTCATTAGTTTTGTATCGGTTTACAAAATTACGACAAATTGAGATATTTTATCGAACTTTCTTATAACGGCAAACCTTATCACGGTTGGCAAATTCAACCTAATGCTATTACCGTGCAAGAAGAATTAGAAAAGGCTCTGAGTTTGCTGTTGCGACAAAATATCAAAATAACAGGCGCCGGTAGAACAGATACCGGTGTGCATGCCTTACAAATGTTTGCCCATTTTGACATTGATCAACCTGTTGAAACGGCAAAGTTGGTTAACAAACTCAATGCGTTTTTACCACAGGATATTGCCATACGTCAAATAAGGCGGGTTACTGCTGATGCCCATGCCCGTTTTGATGCACTCAGTCGTAGTTATAAGTATTATATTCACCGGTATAAGCAGCCTTTTTTGTATGACCGCTCTTGGTATTTTACCAAAGATTTAGATGTTAAACTCATGAATAAAGCGGCCAATATTTTATTGTTATACGATGATTTTAAAAGTTTTTCAAAAACTCATACCGATGTCAAAACTTATATTTGCAGAATTGATGAAGCCCGGTGGGATGTAACAGATAATCAATTGGTATTTAGCATAACTGCCGACCGGTTTTTACGCAATATGGTGCGGGCAATAGTAGGCACTTTGGTAGATGTAGGTCTGCATAAAATTTCAGAGGCTGATTTTGTCAAAATTATAGAAGCCGGAGATCGCCAACAAGCCGGATTTTCGGTGCCGGCTCATGCTTTGTTTTTAACGCAAATTACTTATCCCGATAATATATTTTTAGATTATGGAAATGATTAAACAAGCCCTTAGCGGTTTAATTACAGGTATTATCTTATTAGGACTGATTGTCTTTATTTTTAGACGACAAGAAGATAAGCGAAATAAGCCTAAGTAGTTTATTTATAGTTATTTATTACTTTGTTTAAATAATTCCGCTTTTTCTTCGTCTGTTAGACTTTCGTAGCCTGACCGGCTGATTTTGTCCAAAATACGGTCTATTTCCGTTTCTTTTTGTAGTTTGGGTTTTTGTATATGATTAAAAGGTGTAGTCGTATTTTTTCTTTTAAGGCTTTGGTCTATCCAAAACCAGATAAAACCGGCTGTTAGCCCGCCCAAATGCGCAAAATATCCCCCCGGATTTCCCAAAGGAATTTGTAAGAGGTTAAACAACACAAAGAAAATTAAAATATGAACCAATTTGAAATAACCCAAAAAGCGTATTTTGATTTGATAATGTGGTGTCAATAGCGTGGCATAAGTCATAACGGCCATAACACCGGCAGATGCCCCCAATAACGGCCCTTTTTTGACATAAAAATCGGGCAGCCAGCGGTAACTCAATAAAAAGAAAACAGCCCCAAAAAATATACCGGACAAATAGATTTGCCAAATTTTTTGTCCCGGTTTAAAATCACTTAAAATACTGCCAAAATAAAAGAGTAACAGCATATTAAAAAACAAGGCTAAAAAATCTTGATGAAAGAAACCGTAAGTGATAATAGTCCACCAATGCTTTAAAAACACATCAAGTTCTATAGGAAGTGCAATATAACGCAATGAAAACCAGTGTAATGCAATCAGTATTTGTGCCAGTAAAAATAAAACAACCGTGCTGCCTATTAACAAATTTAAAGCCTCTTGTTGTTTGACAAATACAGATATTTTTTTAAGATTATACACTTTTTTGGATTTTAATACCAAGGTTTATAGCCGTTTTTTTGCCATATTTTCATCAATACAAAGCCTACCAAAGCACCTCCGACATGTGCCATGTGTGCAATGGGCGTATGCATAACATTGGTAATGCCGAAAAACAAATCGGCCAGAACCAATATAGGCACAAAATATTTGGCTTTAATTGGGTAAGGAATAAACATTAGCATCAATTCGGCATTGGGAAAATAAAAAGCAAAGGCTACCAATAAACCGTAAATTGCCCCTGAGGCACCCAGCATAACACTGTAATAAATATCGCCCATTTCTTTAAATTGCACATAAACTTGACCGTTGTTTAGCGTGGCAAAAATTTGTTCTTTACTAATACCTTGCGCCATTAAGCTATGTAAATCTTGCATAAAACTGTAATATTGCACACCGGTATAAAGCAATACGGCACCCAATCCGGCTGCAAAATAAAAAATTAGAAAGCGTTTCTGTCTCCAAATATGATACAGCGGAATACCAAATGCCCAAAGCGCATACATATTAAAAGCAATGTGCATTAAATTGGCATGCATAAACATATGTGTTACCAATTGCCATACTTTAAATAAAGGATTTAAAGGAAAATGCATGGCAAACAGATTCATCATTTGTTGTGGCATGGCTTGGGTAGCCAAAAACATAATAATATTAATAATAATGAGATGCTTAATGGTATCCGGTGTTCTATTCATCATAAGTCTGAAAAAATAAGTCTGATAAGTTAATTTTAAAGCAAAGATACTAAAAAGCCTTACATATTACGGTTATAATACCAAATACAAATATAAATTAATCCGGTGTTTCGTTTCTTTTTCACTTACTCTGCGTCGAAAATACTCGCTCGTGGCTATGGCTACAACTGCGTTTTTTTCTTGATTAAGTAAAAAAAATAACAAAATATTTTGAACTATTCTATATTTGTATTTGGTATAGTTTTTTTGTCTCTGATTTTTGTAAGATATTTGCATAAACAAATCAAAGTGGTTTTATAAATACAGAAGTTATAAATGAAGCAGATTATAGGATATTTAAGTTTGGGATTATTAATGATATTGACCGCTTGTCAAAATCAGCAAAAGCCGGTGGTTGTTAATACCAAGCAAGTTAAAGATACGGTGATAAAACAGGTGGCTAAAATATACAGTTATCCCAAAGACCGGTTTGTAGTATTGCAAGATACCATTGCACCCAACGATACTTTCGGCAAGATATTAACCCGTTTTCATTTGCCTTTTGCTCATGTGTATCAAATTACCGAAAATATTAAAGACTCCTTTGATGTCAAACGCTTAAAGGCCGGTCGTCCTTATACCGTATTAAGTCAAAAGGACTCGTTGGACAGTTTGCCGCGTCCCAAAGTGTTTATTTACGAACAAGATCCGGTGCATTATACGGTTATCGATTTTCAAGACTCCGTTAAGGTTTACCATAAAACCAAAAAAGTAACCGCTAAACGCAAAACCGCTTTTGTCAAGATTGAAAAATCTTTATATCAAGATATTGCCGATAAAAATTTAAGTCCGAAATTGGCTATGGAATTAAGCAATATTTATGCTTGGACAGTCGATTTTTTTCATCTAAACAAAGGTGATGCTTTTAAAATTATTTATGACGACATTTATATTGATGACACTACCTATGTAGGTATTGGTAATATCTATGCGTCTGTATTTAATTACGGAGGCAAAAATTTTTACGCATTTCGTTATCCGGTTGATTCTTTAAAACGGGATTTTGATTATTTTGACGAAGAGGGACGCACATTGCGCAAGCAATTCTTAAAAGCGCCTCTAAAATTCGGACGCATCAGTTCGCGTTATAATATGCACCGGTATATCAAATATTACGGTCGTATTAAGCCACACTTGGGCACCGATTTTGCCGCTCCAACCGGCACGCCTATTATGGCAACCGCTAATGGCGTTGTGATAAAGAAAGGCTATACATCGGGTAACGGTAATTACATCAAAATAAAACACAATGCTACATACAGCACCCAATATTTACACATGAGCAAATTTGCCAAAGGCATACATGTCGGTAGTGTGGTAAAGCAAGGGGAAGTTATCGGTTATGTTGGTATGACCGGTCATGCCTCCGGCCCTCATGTTTGTTACCGTTTTTGGAAAAACGGACGCCAAGTCGATGCTTTAAAAGAAAAAATGCCGCCGGCCAAACCGATTGATCCGAAATTGTTGCCGGAGTATTTAGAATATATCAAACCATATCTTAACCAATTAGACAGCATCAAATGATACCAAAGACAGGACAAGAACTTATAGATTATCTGAATAAGCATATTATTGACAATACTTTAATGACAACTTTGGCTATAAAGTTTGTCAAAGCGGAAGATAAAGAATTAACAGCTCAAATGCCCGTTAACAGCGCTGTGCATCAACCTATGGGTTTGTTGCATGGTGGTGCTACGGCAGCTTTGGCCGAGAGTGTCGGCAGCACGGCATCGCATTTGTTTGTTGATCCAAAACAGTTTGAGGTGCGTGGTATAGAGTTGTCAATCAATCACTTAAGGAGTAAAAAATCAGGTTTGATATATGCGACTGCCAAACCCATTCATATCGGTAGAACCACGCATCTATGGGAAATTGTTATCACTGACGAACAAGATAAGCTGATAGCTCATGCCAAGTTGACCAACATCGTTTTAAAAAAATAGCTAGATATGTTACTGCATGATTTAGTCGATTTTGCACGGCCTTTTGTGTTGTATAAAAAACCGGTTTCCGGTCAATTGCATATATGGCAGCAACAAAATAACCGGCTTTATACCGCTTCGGATATACATCAGAACGGCTTTTTTATGCACCCTTTTGATAAAACTGCACATCCGGTAGTTTTTTTTCCTGCAGAAAAATCCAATCAACAAACATTTTTAATTAGAGAATTTACTCTTAATACTACTACAAGCATTAAATTAGATTCATTGACTATTGATGAAGTTGCACAACAAGAGCATATAAAAAAGGTGCAATCTGCTTTAGAAATTATCAGTTGTAATAAGGTGAAAAAAATTGTCATATCACGCCGGCAAAAAGTGTCTTTTGAGAGTTTTGATAGTTTGAACGCCGTTTTAAAATTGATGCAAACCTATGAAAATTCTATGGTATATTTGTGGCATCATCCGCAAGTGGGCACTTGGATGGGTGCTACACCCGAACTCTTGTTGCGCCGTCAAAATAACACTGTTAAAACCATGGCTTTGGCAGGTACATTGCCCGTAACAGATAACCAACCGGTCAATTGGCAATCAAAAGAAATCAACGAGCAGCAAATAGTAACCGATGAAATAGTTTCGGTGTTAAAAAAATACAGTGAACAAATAAATATTTCAAAACCCACCACAATTTATCAAGGGCATTTGGCTCATATCAAGACAGACATAGAAGCTGATATTGAGCCTGCAGCATTGTCCAATTTGATTAATGATTTACATCCGACACCTGCGGTTTGCGGACTGCCGGTTGTTTCGGCAAAAAAATATATCAAAGCTATTGAACAATATGACAGAACATATTATACCGGTTTTTTAGGTATAAATACGTTTAATCAAACTGATTTTTATGTTAATTTACGCAGTATGTCCTTGTTTAAAGACTTTTTGCAATTATATATAGGCGGTGGTATAGTAGCCGGTAGCAGTCCGGATAAAGAATGGCGAGAGACCATAATTAAATCCCAAATTTTAATATCGGCTTTGGTATAGTTTATGATATCTTGGTTGAAGTAAATTGAAATACCAAAATATTATAATCAATAAGTTATTTAGTTTTTCATTAACTTTGTTCCAATCTAATTTTCGTAATTTGTCCTTAAAACGATTATATATAAAAATATCGCGATGGCTCAAAATATTGGCCAACAAATCATCACCCCGGTGGGGTGTTTTGCTGATTGATATTTTTATTATCATCAATGCTTTTATCATTGCTTATTTAATCCGGTTCAATTTTAGTTTTCATTTTGGATCTTATCATATTTTTCCACAATTATTCTTAGTGGCATTTTTGGCTTTTATCAGTTTTTTAATAACGGGTTCGTTTAAAGGTATTGTGCGGCACACAGGATTAGACGATGCTATAAGTGTTACCAAATCGGGGGTTATTCTTACTTTGTTTTTGCTGGTTGTTGTTTTTGTCAGTAGAAAAGTTCCCGGATTGTCAGATTACAATATTCCCCTATCGGTTGTAGGATTTAATTTTTTTGTATCGGTATTCTTATTGATTTCCAGTCGTATTATATATAAGATATTTCATCAAAAAATAATGTCGCATTTAGGCTCGCCCAAACGGGTTATTATTCATGGAGCCCATACGGGCAAGGCTGTTTTTGATGCTATTTTGGCAGCCAGTGAGACCAAATATCAAGTGATGGCTTTGGTTGATGAACGCAGTGAATATATAGGTAAATCTATTCATCGCAAACCGGTGCTGCCTCCTAAAAAAATTAAAAAATCTTTTTTGGAAAAGCATGAAATAAAGGAAGTTATTATCAGTAAACCCGAAGCGACTTCATTAGAATTATTGAATATTGCCAATCGTTATTTGGAATTGGGTCTAAAAGTAAAAACCGTCCCATATATTAACAGTTGGATTGATGAAAAGCATATACGTTTAAATCAGATTAAAGAGCTGAATATTGAAGAGTTATTGAGTCGAACGCCTATTAAAATTGATAACCCGGTTATTAAAAAAGATATAGAAGGGAAAGTGATTTTTATTACCGGTGCTGCCGGTTCCATAGGATCGGAAATAGCCAATCAGGTGATGCACTTTAATCCTGAATTATTAGTATTGATTGATCAATCTGAATCGGCATTATATGATTTGCAACAAGACTTTATTAGTCAGTCATTTAAGGCTTTTAAAGTAATTGTTGCAGATATCAGAGATGTCACTTCCATGACGGCTTATTTTGATAAGTATCGTCCTCAAATAGTCTATCATGCCGCTGCTTATAAGCATGTGCCATTGATGGAAGAAAATCCTTACGAAGCAGTTAAAGTCAATATTTTGGGAAGCAAAAAAATAATGGATTTGGCTATACAATATAGAGTGGACAAATTTGTCATGGTGTCGACGGATAAAGCGGTTAACCCGACCAATGTTATGGGAGCTACCAAAAGAGCGGCAGAAATGTATGCCACTTGTATTCAAAAAAACAGTCAAACCAAATTTATTATCACAAGATTTGGCAATGTTTTGGGCTCTAACGGTTCGGTAATCAAGTTATTTCAAAAACAATTAAAACGCGGTGGTCCATTAACGGTGACACATAAAAATATAAACCGATTTTTTATGACCATCCCCGAAGCTTGTAATTTGGTTTTGGAGGCAGGCACAATGGGAAAAGGGGGTGAAATATTTGTTTTTGATATGGGACAGCCCGTTCGTATTTTTGATTTGGCAATTAAAATGATACAGTTGTCGGGTTATAATTATCCTGATGATATTGATATAAAAATAACCGGCTTACGCCCGGGAGAAAAACTATATGAAGAGGTATTAGGTGATGGTGAAGGGCACCTGCCTACGCATCATGAAAAAGTGAAAATCGCTCAATTGAGAAGCATCGATTGTGAAAATGTATTCAAAAAGATTGATGATTTGAAAAACTGCCATAAAATGACTAACTTTGAAATTGTTAAAATACTCAAAGATATGATTCCCGAATTTGTATCTAATAATTCAGAGTATCAGACTTTAGATCAAAATTAACCAAAAACAGCTACTATGGAAACAAAAAAATCTTTTAATAACATTGTTCTTATGTTTGCGGCATTATATGCCATTTTAGGTATATTATCCATGTTGATAAAATCGCCAACTCAAAACCCCAAAGATCCGGCAATGGTTGCTTTCGGATTTGTTTTTCTATTCCTGTTTATAGGATTACCGGTTTTAGCCGTTTGGTATTACAAAAAACAGGGTTATGCGGTTACATTGGGAAATGCTGTAAAATTAGGTGTCTTAGTAGGCCTCTTAGGCGGCTTGTTAGTAGGTATTTATGCCTATATTTATTTTGCTTATATCAACCCGGCTGCTATTGATCAGGTTATGGAATTGTCAAGACAAATTTTAGAAGAAAACGATATGTTTGATGCGGAAATGGTTGATAAACAAATGGAAATGACCCGGAAATTTTTTGTGCCTATGCAACTAATAGGACAACTTTTCTCTGGTTTATTATATGGTGTAATTGGTGGTTTGCTGGGCGGCTTGTTTTTTAAAACACCGACCGAAGATTATTAAATTTATACCAACAAGCAAACAAATTTATGCAAGTATCAATAGTTATACCTTTGCTCAATGAAGCCGAATCTTTACCGGAATTACACCGCTGGATAACCGAGGTGATGCAAAAGGCGGATTTGACCTATGAAATTATTTTTTTAGATGACGGCAGCACAGATGCATCTTGGCAAATCATCAAAGATTTAACAAGCAAAGACAAACATGTCAAAGGTGTTAAGTTTCGACGCAATTATGGTAAATCACAAGCCTTGCATGCGGGATTTGCTATGGCACAAGGCGATGTGGTCATTACGATGGATGCCGACTTGCAAGACAGTCCCGAAGAAATCCCCGCTTTGTATCAAATGATTGTCAAAGATGATTTTGATTTGGTCTCCGGTTGGAAAAAGGTGCGTCATGATTCTAAAATAAAGAAAAATATACCTTCCAAATTGTTTAATTGGGCTGCCCGTAAAGTATCCGGTTTGCCATTGCACGATTTTAATTGCGGACTGAAAGCTTATAAAAACCAAGTGGTTAAA
>JAMOMQ010000160.1 GCA_027066995.1 Flavobacteriales bacterium | reverse complement strand
AACGGCTTTCGGGAATATTTTTCCGTTTAGCTAATAAATAGGCTTTTTGCGCATAAATATGTGCAGTGTCCAGCTGCCGGGTTTGCTTATAGTAACGCGCATAGTTTAAATAACTCATAATCAGTCCAGGATAGTTATATGCGCTTTTTCGCAATTGCAAAGCGCTATCTAAAATTTTTATAACACCATCATATTGGTGCAACCTGATTAAATTATAGGCCTTGTTATCCAATACCCGCGCATATCTTTGAGGATATTTTGATTTTACACCTGCAACGGATAAGATGGTATCAAGATGCCGGATGGCTATATCAAATTGTTTTGATGCTTTATATACATTGCTCATATTGTTATGATACACTATAAAACTTTTAAGGGTATCATCAAACCTTCTATATAATTTTCTATATTGATTAAAATAAGATAAAGCTGTTTGATAATCTTTTTTTTCTTTATTTATCAATCCCAAAAGATTATATATGTATTTATTATATCTATTTTCTAAATAAGATGCATAAGACAGTGCCTTAACAGCATTAGTTTCGGCTGCAGGCAAATCACTATTTTTATAATCAATAGCTGCCTTACGAAAAAATATACGTTGTAAAAAGAAAGAGTCTTGACGCTTTGAAAATCTTTTTTCAGCTTTTTGAAAATAATAATAAGCACTGTCCAAAGAGTAATCTGCCTCAAAATTACGTGCCTTTTTATAATACACTAAGGCCAATGTATCTTTTACCGATGAGAGGGCATGAGCCTGCCTGATTTTCTTATGGGTACAAGTATTCAGTAATAAACCTATACCCAACCCGATAATAATATAAAAACGACTCATAGACAGTTTTCTTAGGCTATAAAATTAGCATTTTTATCCCACACACAAAAAAAAAATAAGCCGGATTACCGGCTTATTTTTTTTGTTTCAAACTACAGCAGATTAGAAACCATCATCATCATTTTCAACATCATCATCATCACCATAATCAGAAGCTTGTTCTGTCTGATCTTGTTGTTTGTCGTCTAAGGCTTGAGGTGTACATGCAGTAAAACTGTGCATAGCCAATACCATAATTAATAATACAAATAACTTTTTCATAATTTTTAGTTTTAGAGTAAATAATTAGTTAAATTTAAACATAGAAATAGCTGTCCGCACTAAGGCGGTTGAGGGCATAACAAACAATTTTGTGCACAATATTGTTTAAGACTAATGAGATTTTAAATTATAAAAATCTCATTTTTTGGAATAAATATACAACTAATATAATATTTTTTTTATTGCCAACAAAACTATCTCAACGATTTGTTGGCAAATCCAACACGCTGAAACGTTAAAAAATATATTTCTTTTAAATAATTTACAAAAACTGATTATTAAGTCACTGGTTTCAAGTTAATAATTCACTCTATTGAGGTATCTCATTTGCATCCTTATATCTCTAACATCTATTAGATTTATAAGCGTCATTATATCTTCTTATACCAAAAGAACATATTAATCCAAAATTTCGTTTATTTAAGATAGTTTTATAGCAAAAAAAAGCTGCCCGAACCGAGCAGCTTTTAATATAATGATTGGATTTGGAATTATTTTCCGCTTTCCATATCTTTTTTCAATTGTGCCAAAGCATCCAAATCACCTAAGGTAGATTTTTCTTCACTTTGCATTTTGGCTTTATTTTCACGAACAATGCGTGCTTCATCTTCTTTATAAGTTGCCGTGTGAGAAACCACTATTTTTTGAGCGTCTTTGTCAAATTCAATTACTTTAAATTTGGCAGTCTCACCTTTTTTCAATTTGGTTCCATCTTCTTTCATCATTAAACGTCCGGGAGCAAAAGCTTCCACTTCTCCGTCTAATAATACGGTAGCTCCTTTTCCGGCAGCTTCTTTTACTTCACCTTCATGTTCTGTACCTACAGCATATTTGTCTGCATAGGTATCCCAAACATTTTCTTGTAATTGTTTTAAGCCTAAGCTCAATTTACGACCGTCTTTGTCAACATCTAATACAATTACTTCTACCTCGTCGCCAATGTTTAAGACATCGGAAGGATGCTTAACACGCTTGTTCCAAGTTAAATCGGAAATATAAATCAATCCGTCAACACCTTCTTCCAGCTCAACGAAAGCTCCAAAGTTGGTAAAGTTACGCACCACACCTTTGTGTTTAGAACCGACGGGATATTTTTTCTCAATATCTGCCCAAGGATCGGGAGTCAATTGCTTCATACCAAGAGACATTTTACGTTCGTCACGGTCTAATGATAAGATAACAGCTTCAACTTCTTCTCCTTCTTTAACAAAATCTTGTGCGGAACGCAAATGCGTACTCCAAGACATTTCAGAGACGTGAATCAAACCTTCAACACCGGGCTCAACTTCTACAAAAGCACCGTAATCGGCAATAACGGATACTTTACCTTTGACTTTATCGCCTACTTTTAAGTTTTCATCAAGGTTGTCCCAAGGGTGCGGCTCCAATTGTTTCAATCCTAATTGGATACGAGATTTTTTCTCATCAAAATCAAGGATAACCACTTTAAGCGTATCGTCTAAATTGACCACTTCGCTGGGATGATTGATTCGTTTCCAAGCCAAATCGGTAATGTGAATTAATCCGTCTATACCACCCAAATCGACAAATACGCCATAAGATGTAATATTTTTAACGGTTCCTTCAATAACTTGTCCTTTTTCCAATTGTGAAATAATTTCACGTTTTTGTTCTTCCAAGTCGGCTTCAATAAGCGCTTTGTGAGAAACCACTACGTTTTTAAATTCGGGATTGATTTTTACAATCTTAAATTCCATGGTTTTACCCACATACTGATCATAATCACGAATAGGTTTAACATCAATTTGCGAACCGGGCAAGAAGGCTTCGATACCAAATACATCTACAATCATACCGCCTTTGGTTCTGGCTTTTACGTAACCTTTTACAATTTCGTCATTGGCAAGGGCTTCGTTAACACGTTCCCAAGCTTTTAGTTGACGGGCACGTTTGTGAGACAATAACAATTGACCGTTTTTGTCTTCTTTACGAACGACCATAACTTCTACCTTGTCACCGACTTTTAAATCGGGATTGTAACGAAATTCGTTACGGGGCAATACGCCTTCCGATTTTGAATTAATATCGATAATTACATCACGATCGGTAATATCGATAACAGTTCCTTCGATAACTTCATTTTCGTCAAGAACTTTAATTTTTTCATCTACCAATTTTTCAAACTCCAATAGTTTTTCATCTTTGATAGGTTCAATACCTTGTTCATAGGCTTCCCAATTAAATTCCTCTAAGAATTTTTGGGGATCTTGTTCTTGAACTTCTTCTGTTTTTTGCACTTCTTGTGCTTCTTTTTGCGCTTCTACTTCGGGTTGAACCGCATCTTGTTTTTGATTTTCTTCAGACATGCTGATAAAAATTTGTATTTCATTTTAACCGGAATCTATAAAGCAAATTAAAATGAAAGTTGTTAAACTTTGATTTTCAATATTTTCACTATCCGATTCCGTCTTGCTGATAGTGCGTGCAAAATTAATAAAATTATATTAAATCATATGTATAAAAATAAATTTATTTTTTCTTGACAATAATGTATTTTTTGTTGTATCTTTGCATTACAATATCGCGGGATAGAGCAGTAGGTAGCTCGTCGGGCTCATAACCCGAAGGTCGCAGGTTCGAGTCCTGCTCCCGCTACTAAATAAAAACGCATTTCTTATGAGATGCGTTTTTTTGTTTTTATAATCTTAAAAAAACTTATTCTTTGCTTTTAATCGTTAATTTTGGGTTATTCATCTAATAATAATTGCCGGTTTGCATCATATTTCTTACTTTTGATTTTCAACAAACCAAAACCAACTTGCTATGACAGTTTCCAAACTCGATTGGGTAATTATAATTACCTATTTTATTTTAAGTTTTGCCATATCCTTTTATTATTCAAAAAAAGCCGGAAAAGATACCAGCAACTTTTTTTTAAGCGGTCGCAGCTTACCATGGTGGATAGCCGGCACCAGTATGGTTGCCACAACATTTGCAGCCGACACCCCCTTGGCGGTAACCGAATTAGTGTCAAAAAACGGTATTGCGGGCAATTGGCTTTGGTGGAATATGGTTTTTGGCGGTATGTTAACCGTTTTCTTTTTTGCACGCCTCTGGCGGCGTGCCAATATATTAACGGATGCCGAATTTGTTGATATTCGTTACGAAGGCAAACCGGCTAAATTTTTACGGGGATTTAGAGCCGTATATATCGGTATTGTCATGAATGCCATCGTTATTGCCTGGGTTAACTTGGCTATGGTCAAAATATTAAAAGTGATGTTTCCGGATTTAACCTTCTTTGGTTTACACGAAATTCATTTATTCGGGATTACTTTCTCGGCACATTTATTATATGTCGGTTTAATGATGTTTTTTGTAGCTATTTATTCTTCAATGTCGGGTCTTATGGGTGTTTCCATAACCGATAGTTTTCAGTTTGTAATGGCCATGACCGGTAGTATTGCCTTAGCATATTATGCGGTAAAACATATTGGTGGCATTGACGGTTTAAAGGAGAGCTTGGGTAATCAAAAATGGATCTTTGACTTTATACCTGACGTTGGCAATAGCAGTCACGCAGCTCAAACAGCCGGAGAAACCGGTAATGGTGTTTTAAAATTAAGTTTAACAGCCTTATTTACATATCTCGGTGTGCAGTGGTGGGCCAGTTGGTATCCGGGAGCTGAGCCCGGTGGAGGCGGATACATTGCCCAACGTATGATGTCGGCCAAAGATGAAAAACACTCGCTTTTTGCTACCCTTTGGTTTAATATTGCACATTATGCCCTGCGTCCTTGGCCTTGGATATTGGCAGCCATGGTGGCATTGGTTTTATATCCCGAAATTCAAGACAAGGGATCTACTTATGTCATGTTGATACGTGATTTGCTTCCCAGTGGACTGTTAGGATTGATGTTAGCCGCTTTTTTTGCCGCCTATATGTCTACGATTGCTTCACAAACCGTTTGGGGAACATCATACATTATTAACGATTTGTTTAAACCTTTTATAAAGCCCGGAGCCTCTGAAAAATATTATGTAAAAATATCTCGTATAACTACCTTTATCTTAATGTTTATTGCCTTAATCATTACCACACAAATTACCCAAATCAGTGCAGCTTGGCAGTTTATATTAGTAGCCAGTGGTGGTATTGGTCTGGTGCTTATTCTACGTTGGTTCTGGTGGCGTATCAATGCATGGAGTGAAATAACGGCTATGGTAGCTCCTTATTTTTTACTACCCTTTCTTATCAGTCCGGCATTTGGTTTAGGCCTTAAATTGAGTGATGACTATCCTGTCATCCTACTCAGCGTGGTTGCTTGGTCTACTTTTTGGTGGTTACTGGTTACTTTTTTGACCAGACCAACATCGGAAGGTAAATTAAAACAGTTTTATACCAAAGTGCATCCGGGTGGTAAAGGCTGGGAACCTGTTGCAAAATTATTACCTGATGTTAAAGGCGATCAGGGTTTTGTATTGATGTTTGCCAATTGGTTTCTGGGTAGTATCTTGGTTATCTTTACCCTTTTCGGTATCGGTAAATTTATTTTTAAAAATTACCGGCTTTCGTTCTTATTTTTCAGCATAGCTGTTATAGCCGGCTTTTTAATTGTCAGAAATATGAAAAAAATAGGTTGGAAAAAATTAGCCGAATAAAGATGACAACCAAAATAGTTATTATTTGTATAAAGGTTTGTTTTGATCATCAATATTCATATCCATTGATTTGGCCTCGATTATTTTTCCTGTTTTCGACATGATTTTAATATAGTTTCTATAAGTTGCTGAAAAATAACTGTTTAATATTATTTTTTTATATTTTTTGGGTAACCCTATTATTTTAATTTATATTTTATTCAACTTTTTTACTCATTATTATTTGATATTTTTTATTGGTATTCGTGAATCTTCGATTTGCTTGTCCAAAAAAGTAGCAAAAAAGGACACCTTAAAAGAACCTTGCTAAATTTATAGATTTTTTCCACTAAATGCTCTGAACTTGTGCCCTACGTGCCTTCGGGCACTTCGAACAGCAGAGCCTTTTACGTTCCAAAAATCTTAAATTTAACGCAAGAACCTC
>JAMOMQ010000159.1 GCA_027066995.1 Flavobacteriales bacterium | reverse complement strand
ATATAAATCGTCTTCATAAAATTCAAAATACGGCGAAGTTCTGTAGGCGGTTTCCAAACTGCGCCAATGTAATTTTTGCCAGTTAAAATCATTAGACACTTGCACATCTTTATATAACTGCTTACCATTGGAGTGGGTATGTTTTACTTGCACCGACAACATTTGTTTGCCATTGGCACTGTGAATATACATACGATTGCGATAGGTTTGTTTTTCGTAAAAATCCATCACTTCATATAAAACCGAACCGGCTTTTATTTGCATGGCGTAAGATAATATACTTGGAAAATAAGTGGGGTGAATAATCATTTAGTTATGAGTTATGGGTTAAATTAAAACGGCGTATAATTTTTCATTCGGTGTTTCTTAGGTGTCTTGGGTATGGGTTATTTAGCCTTAATGTCTTCCTTTACACACATTCCAGCCATATAAAAAGCTTGAATTGCATACTTACAAGTTTATTAATTTAGTTATGAATGATTCTTTGCTTTCTTTTTGTCATAAAACTTTTTTCCGGCAAAATATACCAGTAACAAACCTATAAAGGGCCACAAATAAGACACCCGCTTACCGCTACCGCTAACTGTTGTAAACACACGATCCCACCGGATTTTGTCCAAAAATTTCTTTTGCGGGTCATTGTCTATACTCATAAAAATAAAGACCGGTTTTCCAACAACGTGGTCAAAAGGTACATAACCCCAAAAACGCGAATCTTCGGACTGGCTTCGGTTGTCTCCCATCATCCAATAATAATCTTGATTGACTTTGTATTCCTTGGTCAATTTACCATCTACATAAACATCATTACCTTTTAACTCTACCTTATGTTTATCAATCTTATGTCCGGCATCGTGGTCGTCATAACGGCTGATAATCCATTTATAAAAAGGGTAAGTTTCTTTATTTAATTGTAACACGTCACCTTTTTTAGGAATATATATAGGCCCAAAATTGTTGATGTCCCAATCTTTATGACCGCCATACATTTCTCCTTTACCGGAATTGTATAATTGGACACTTTCAACATTGGACATGTTTTTGATAACTTTCAATTGGTCATCGGTCAAATTCATGACATAAGAACCTTTTTTATGTAAAGAGTAAATTTCTTTAATATTATAATTGTTAACCAATCGCATTAAAGTAGGACGGCTAAAATTCATACTGTCTTTGGTTTTTATTACATACATATGCTGTAATTTGGCACGATCAGGATAAACAACTTTTTGACTATTCACATATAATACACCGTCTTTAATTTGCAAACTATCACCGGCTACAGCTACACAGCGTTTGACATAATGTGATTTTTTGTCAATGGGTTTGTACTGCGCCACATTTTTTTGAAAAAAATATTTGACCGTATCGGCCGGCCAATTAAACACCACAATATCGTTGCGCTTGATTTTTTGAAATCCGGGCAAACGCATATACGGCAGTTGCGGAAATTTTAAATAAGACCTGCTTTTAATCACGGGAATAGTATCGTGTACCATAGGCAATGCAATAGTTGTCATAGGCGGACGCGCACCGTAATTATATTTACTAACCAATAAATAATCACCTATTAGCAATGATTTTTCCAGAGAAGCGGTCGGTATGGTATAAGGTTGAATAAAATAAGTATGCACAATAGTAGCGGCAATAATGGCAAAAATCAAAGAGCCTATCAAAGTATCTTTATCATCTTTATGATCCGGGTTATATGTTAATTTATCAATTTCTACATAATTGACATAAGCTACATACAAACCTAAAGTCAAGACCGCCAACCACATATCAAAAGATTCTTTTTTACCGAAGACTTTGAGTAGTTGCACCCAAAGCACCGGAATCATCAATAAGTTGACAATAGGAATGTAAACAAAAATCATCCACCACTTTGGCCGGTTGATGATCTCCATCAATTCGAAAATATTTAAAAACGGTATAAAGGCCTTCCAAGAAGCTTTACCGGCTTTTTGATAAAACTTAAAGGTCGAAAGACCATGAATAATGTTCATTAAAATAAAAAAAAGCAGCCACTGTATCGGAGTCATATATTATGGTTTTTATTTAGGTCAAAATTAAAATTTATTATTGAAAAATGCGTTAATTTTTGGTTAAAATCTGATATTCATTTGTAAACCAACGCCTTGCGACAATGCTTTTGGAAAAGGTGCCGGTTTAAAACTCAAATTATCATTGACATTCCATTGTTTCAGATGTGCACTGACATTGGCATCTATGATATTTAAGACGTAAGCCAATATGGTCAACATCATGGCCGTATCACGCTGTCGCCGGTAATATTTTTGTGCATTGATAAGCACATCCGAAGAGTATTGCGGAAATTCGTCTTGCAAACCGTTTTGACGGTCAAAATAAGCCTGACGAAAACGGTTATATTCATTATTGGTTTGAATATAATAATAAGCCCCTGTTCCTATGGCGCCGTATACCAACGGTATTTTCCAATATTGTTTGTTATAAGCTTGTCCCAAACCGGGCAAAATTGCCGAATAAAAAGCAGCCTTGGCAGGTGCCAATATATTTATGGTATTTTGTTTTTGTAAACCGGCTGTTTGCACAAACAAACTGTCATGCTTTACGCCGGTAAGTGTATCTTGTTGCGCTTGTATAGACCAGCTTCCGCTTACAATGGTTAATAATATGATATAAAAAAATTTTATTGCAAACGATTTTTAAGGTTTTCGAGTTCTTCTGCTGTTGAAAAAGGAATGGCTAATTTACCACCGCCTTTGGCGTTTAAAGATATTTTAACCTTTTTTCCTAATATGCCGGACAAATCTTTTTCGAGTTTTTTAATTGTTTCCGGCACAATTTTTTTCTCCGGTTTAAGAGATAAAATCTTGCCTTCTCTAAATTTTTTGACCAAATCTTCAGTTTGTCGCACCGATAATTTGTCTTTGATAATTTTTTCATAAAACTCCAACTGAACAGCTTCATCTTCAATATTTATCAAAGCACGTCCGTGCCCCATACTGATAAAGCCATCTCTTATACCTGTTTGAATAATGGGATCTAAACGTAACAAACGCAAATAATTGGTTATGGTGGAGCGCTTCTTCCCTACCCGCTTACTCATTTCATCTTGAGTTAAATTAAGCTGGTCTATCATAGCTTGAAAAGACAAGGCTATTTCAATAGGATCCAAATCTTCACGTTGGATATTCTCGACCAATGCCATTTCGAGCATCTCACGGTCATCGGCCAACCGGACAAACGCCGGAATGGTTTTTAAACCGGCCAATTTGGTCGCACGCAAGCGTCTTTCTCCTGAAATTAAATCAAATTTATCACCGCTTTTTCGAACTGTAATCGGTTGAATGACACCCAGTTGTTTTATAGAAGCAGCCAGTTCTTCAATGGCTTCTTGATCAAATTGGGTTCGTGGTTGATGCGGATTGGTGATAATATTTTCCAAAGGAATCTCAATAATATTACCCACCACTGATTCCGCCCCTTTGTCTTCGGCCGAAGTCAAATCATTGTTATTTAAAATGGCAGACAAACCTCTACCTAAGCGTTGTTTTTTTGTGGATTTTGCCATAATTATGCGTCTTCGTTTTCTGTTGTTTCGTTTTTTCTAATCAATTCGTCGGCTAAATTCAGATAATTAACCGCACCACGGCTGGTGGCATCGTATTCTAAAATACTTTCACCAAAACTGGGCGCCTCACTCAAGCGCACATTACGTTGTATAACCGTATCAAAAACCATATCGCCAAAGTGTTTTTTGACTTCATCAACCACTTGATTTGACAGTTTAAGACGGGCATCATACATCGTCAATAACAACCCCTCAATATTTAAATCGGGATTATGAATTTGCTGCACATTTTTAATGGTATTGAGCAATTTACCCAAGCCTTCCAAAGCAAAATATTCGCATTGTATAGGCACTATAACCGAGTCGGCTGCTGTCAAAGCATTTAGTGTAATCAAACCAAGTGACGGGGCACAATCAATCAAAACATAATCATAGTCATCTTTAATATCGGCAATGGCTTCTTTGAGCATAAATTCACGCTTGGGCTTGTTAACCAACTCCACTTCTACCGCAACCAAATCTATATGAGACGGTATTAAATCAAGATTAGGTGAGCCTGTTTTTACTATAGTTTCATCAGCCTTAACTTCGTGTTCCAACAATTCGTAAGTGCCTGCTGGCGCTTGCTCAATATCAACACCGAGCCCCGATGATGCATTGGCTTGCGGATCGGCATCTATCAGTAAAACTTTTTTTTCCAACACACCCAAAGCGGCTGCCAAATTGACAGCTGTTGTGGTTTTTCCCACCCCGCCTTTCTGATTGGCTATGGCTATAACTTTTCCCATGTATCAATTCATTTTTTGAAGTGTAAAAATACAAAATTTATTGGTATGTAAAAAATGCTTTAACAATTTAACAAGATAAAACTCCGGTATATTTTATACTTATTTTAAGAGCTCTATTTTTACAATTGCTATTTTATATATTTAAAATTTCATTGCAATGAGTTGATATACAACAACAACTATCAAAACCAAACGGCATTATTTTTGTAGTCTTACTACAAATTACATTTGTCTTTTGGAAGGCAAAAACTTTATAAATTTATTAACTGCATTTATTGAAAAATATTCTTATTTTTACATCTATAAATTAGTGACGTCTTATGGAAGAAAATTATTCAAACACACTTAAAAAAATTATTCTCGACAGTAGAGATTTGGCATATAAAAACGGGGACAAATTTGTTGGCACCGAGCATTTGGTTTATACCATATTAAAAGGTGAAGACAACCGGCTCAAACGGTTTTTAAAAGAAGAATACGACTTGCCTTTTGAGCGTATTTTGATGAAAATCAGACAGTTGATTCCCGCCAAATCAGGAACCAATTTGACCGTTCAAGACAAGTCGGTGATTACACTCACCCATCAAGCCTCTAACGCTTTAAAACGGTCTTATTTGCTGGCTAAAACATTTAATGAAGATGAAATAAATACCGCCCATTTATTTATCAGTATTTTATACAACGAAGACGATCCTATTACGCGTATTTTTAGCCGTTACGATTTGGAATATGAAAATTTAAAACAAGAATACCAAGATTTATTCGGTGATAATCCGCCCGAAATCAGCGAAGCTGATATTGAATCCGATCTGCCTTTTAACGAAGCTGATAATCCCTTTGGCGGTGGCAGTTTTGATGACAACCGGCCGATGAGACAACCTAAAAAACGACCAAAAAAGTCAAAAACACCGGTTTTAGATAATTTTGGCCGCGATTTGACCCTATTGGCAGCCGAAGGTAAATTGGATCCGGTTGTAGGGCGTCAAAAAGAGATAGAACGCGTATCGCAAATATTAAGCCGTCGTAAAAAAAACAACCCGATTTTGATTGGAGAACCCGGTGTAGGCAAGTCTGCCATTGTTGAAGGTTTGGCCTTGCGAATAGTTCAAAAAAAAGTTTCTCGTGTTTTGTTTAACAAACGCGTAGTAGCATTGGATTTGGCCAGTTTGGTTGCCGGAACCAAATACCGCGGTCAATTTGAAGAACGCATGAAAGCTTTAATGGACGAACTTGAAAAAAATAAAGATGTCATTCTGTTTATCGACGAAATTCATACCATAGTAGGCGCCGGCGGTGCACAAGGCTCACTTGATGCTTCCAATATGTTTAAACCGGCATTGGCCCGTGGCGAAATACAAACCATTGGGGCTACTACCTTAGACGAATACCGTCAATATATTGAAAAAGACGGCGCATTGGCACGACGTTTCCAAATGGTATTGGTAGAACCTACCAGTGTAGAAGAAACCATACAAATATTACATAATATCAAAGACAAATACGAAAATCATCACAATGTCAATTTTACCGACGAAGCCATAGAAGCAGCTGTCAAGTTAACCAACCGTTATATGACGGACCGTAACTTGCCAGATAAAGCCATTGATGCCATGGACGAAGCCGGATCACGCGTGCATATTACCAATATAGTGGTGCCCGAGTACATACTCTCTTTAGAAAAAAAACTGGAAGAAGTTAAAGATAAGAAACAACAAGCAGTCAAAGCACAACAATTTGAATTGGCTGCAAAATACCGTGACGATGAAAAATACGTAGAAGAAGAGTTGGTAAAGGCACAAGAAAAATGGCAAGAAGACATGAAAGAGTTGCGCCATACCGTCGATGAAGAAGAAGTTGCCGATGTGGTATCTATGATGACAGGTATTCCCGTCAACCGTATTGCACAAGCTGAAACATCAAAACTTAAAAACTTATCTAATATACTCAAAACCAAAGTTATAGGTCAAGACGATGCCATTAAAAAAGTCGTTAAAGCCATTCAACGTAACCGTTTGGGACTAAAAGATCCTAACAAACCGATTGGCTCTTTCATATTTTTAGGTCAAACCGGTGTCGGTAAAACACAATTGGCCAAGGTATTGGCTCGTGAACTGTTTGACAATAGTGATGCATTGATTCGCATAGACATGAGTGAATATATGGAAAAATTTGCTTTGTCAAGACTTATTGGAGCACCTCCGGGCTATGTTGGATACGAAGAAGGCGGTCAATTGACCGAAAAAGTTCGAAGAAAACCTTATTCGGTTGTTTTGTTTGATGAAATTGAAAAAGCGCATCCCGATATTTTCAATATGTTATTGCAAATTTTGGATGAAGGTTTTATCACCGATAGTTTAGGTCGCAAAATTGATTTTAGAAATACGGTCATTATTATGACTTCAAACATAGGGGCGCGTCAACTAAAAGATTTTGGTCAAGGTGTCGGTTTTGGCACCAGTGCCAAGTTATCACAAGCCGACGAACATGCCAAAGCGGTGATAGAAAAAGCCTTGAAAAAAACCTTTGCTCCTGAGTTTCTTAACCGTATTGACGATATCATTATCTTTAATCCTTTGGAAAAAGAAGATATTCATAAAATCATTGATATTGAATTGTCTAAAGTATACAAACGACTCAAAGATATGGGTTACGACTTTAGTATGACCGAAGCCGCTAAGGATTATATAGCCGAAAAAGGTTATGACAAACAATATGGGGCTCGTCCACTCAATCGTGCCATTCAAAAATATGTTGAAGATACATTGGCTGAAGAAATTTTGGAAGATAAAGTCAATGAAGGAGATAGTGTTTTAATGGACTACGATAAAAAGAAAGACAAATTGTTTTTTAAAGTTAAACCGGCTAAAAAATCAAATAAAACCGATAAGAAAGATGAAAATGAAAGCGTATAAGCTTTCATTTTCATTTACATCTGTTTTTTTATAAAAGTTTAAAGTTTGCACCAACAATTTACCTCACTTTGCCCCCGTAGTTCAATGGATAGAACTGCAGTTTCCTAAACTGTCAATGCAGGTTCGATTCCTGCCGGGGGTACTTTTCAAAAATTATTTTTTAAAATAACTCAAATACATACTTTCCATTTTGCATGCCAGGCAATAGTCAAAAAACAAATCTAACACAATAGCAAAAATAAACATAGATATGACGATTTTGGCCGTAATAATCCAACCCATAAAATAGGAAAAAGAAATTATTACACTAAAAGCCAAACCTACCTTGGCCGCCATTTTTTTGCTGCCGGCATTAACCAATACAGGTTGTAAAGCGGTTACCTTAAAAAAACGGGTAAGAAAATTACACAACGGACTGTATTTGATACCTGCAATTACACGTATGGCAAAATCAAATGTGATTAAATAAAACAAAACATGAAAATCAAAAAATAAACAAGTCACCAAGGCAATCAAAACAATGGAGCTATAAGCTTTGATCAAATGTTTATCCACCTGCTCGTAAGAAACCGGACAAGCATAAACCTTGTCGTCCGTTCTAAATTTATTAAAATCAAATTGTTTTTTCATCATTCTATTCTTTATTAGTTTGGGAACACAAATAATCCCTTTCAACTCAAATGTAATATTTGTTACAAATATAAACATTTTTTTTAATAACTAATAACTAATAACTCATATCTCACAATAAATTTTTTATCTTTGCGGTAATATATATATGAAAGAAGAACAAGTAATTTTAGTAGACAAGAAAGACAATCCCTTGGGCTTAATGCCGAAAATGGAAGCACATCAAAAAGCCTTGCTTCACAGAGCATTCTCTGTATTTATTTTTAACTCAAACGGAGAACTGTTACTACAACAACGGGCGCCACATAAATACCATTCGCCCCGACTTTGGACCAATACCGTTTGCAGCCACCAACGTCAAGGCGAAACCAATCTGCAAGCAGGCAAACGACGGCTCATGGAAGAAATGGGAATGTTGAGTGAACTCAAAGAAGTTTTTCATTTTATATATAAAGCCAAGTTAGATCAAGGATTGACCGAACACGAATTGGATCATGTAATGATTGGTTTTTCGGACGCAATACCGCAAATCAATCCCGATGAAGTAATGAATTACCAATGGAAATCACTTGACTATATTGAAAAAGATATCCAAAACAATCCGCAAAACTATACGGAGTGGTTTAAAATTATTTTTGCTAATTCCCTACCCAAACTTAAAGCCGAATTAGATCAACAAATGCTGCAACAACCTATTAAATTTAAACCCGTTTACAAAGAAAAACCTTGGGGTGGCAACAAATTAAAAACCATTTTGCATAAAAATATCCCTTCGGAAACAACGGGAGAAAGCTGGGAAATTTCAGATGTTGAAGGCAATATATCTCAAGTAACGAAAGGATATTTTAAAAACCGGAATTTACGGGAATTGGTCGAACAATTTAAAGATTCGTTAATAGGTAAAAAAGTCTATAATAAATTCGGCTCAGATTTTCCTCTTTTAATCAAATATATAGATGCTGCCGATGATCTCTCCATTCAAGTGCATCCCGGTGATCATATGGCCAAAAAATACCACAATTCCTTTGGAAAAAATGAGTTATGGTATATCATTCAAGCCGACCCTGAGGCTGTGTTATATATAGGATTTAAACAGGGCACAGACAAGCAAGAATACTTACAAAAATTAAATGAAGGCAAGCTGGAAGATATTCTCAACAAAATAGAAGTCAAGGCCGGCGATATGTATTTTATACCCGCCGGCACGGTACATGCCATAGGCAAAGGCATTTTATTGGGCGAAATTCAACAAACTTCCGACCTTACCTACCGCATTTACGATTGGAACAGAATGGGATTAGACGGCATCCCCCGGGAACTACATACCGAAAAAGCCTTGGAAGCCATAAATTTTGCGGCACAACCCGACCTGCGTGATGAAAAAGTAATACAAACGCCCTATTTCATTATCGACAAAGTGGCTGTTAACCAAACGAAAACCATCGATATTTCAAACATTGACAGTTTTGTAATTCTGATGAATACCGGTGATGGTGAGTTTAAAGTTGACGGAATACCATTTAAAAAAGGGGATACGCTGTTTTTACCCGCCACAAAAACCAAGTATAAAATTGAAGTGATTAAAACCGGGATATACTTACAAATCTATCTGTAAATAATGCTATATAATTTCATACTTTTGCAAAAACAATACACAATAAAATGAGTAAAAAAGGAAAAGTGGTAGTCGGACTCTCCGGCGGTGTAGATTCCAGTGTGGCGGCAAAATTATTATTAGACGAAGGTTATGAAGTCATCGGTGCTTTTATGAAAAACTGGGACGACACCCGCTACACCATAACCGACGAAATGCAATGGATTAAAGATAGTGAAGATGCCCGTAAAGTAGCAGAAAAATTAAACATTCCCTTTCACATATTTGATTTTCGTAAAAAATATTTTGACCGTGTGGTCGATTATATGTTTCGTGAATATGAACGCGGACGCACACCCAATCCGGATATATTGTGCAACCGTGAAGTCAAATTTGACCTTTTTTGGGATGAAGCAGAAAAACTCGGTGCCGATTTTGTTGCAACCGGACATTATGCCCGCAAGGGGGAGATTAACAAAGACGGACAAACATATTACCGTCTCTTGGCCGGAAAGGATATCAAAAAAGACCAAAGCTATTTCTTGGCGCAATTAAGCCAAAAACAACTCAAACATGCTTTATTTCCTATTGGAGAATTGGAGAAACCCGAAGTAAGGCGTATTGCTAAAGAAGAAGATTTTGTCACCGCTGAAAAACCGGATAGCCAAGGTATTTGTTTTGTGGGCAAAGTCAATTTGCCGGATTTTCTACGTCAACAATTGGCACCCAAAGAAGGACCGGTTATTGTGATACCGAGAGAATATTATGAACAATTTAAAAAACCGGAAACATTTGCCAACGAAAGAGAACGTTTGGAATATCTTGCCCGCAACTATCATTATAAACCCGAAGACGGAAAAGAGGTTGGCAAACATCAAGGTGCGCATTATTTTACCAAAGGACAACGTAAAGGATTAAATATCGGTGGCTTTAAACAACGCACTTTTGTAATTGACACCGATGTTAAAAACAATATTATATACATAGGAGAACATTATACACATCCCGGATTATACAAACAGGCACTTTTTGTAAATAACGATGAGTTGCATTGGGTAAGACCGGATATGGCTTTAAACCCCGGAGAAAGTATGGAGGTGGATATAAGATACCGGCATTTGCAACCTCTCAGAAAAGGAAGATTACACCAATTTGAAGACAAATTGTTTGTAGAGTTTGAAGAACCGCAACAAGCCATTGCCGAAGGACAATTTGTAGCTTGGTATATAAATGATGAACTTATCGGATCCGGCGTAATTAGTTAAACTTGATGCTTCTTCTTCTCATCTAAAAGTTGCCGTTTGAGCAATTGTTCCCGTTCTAAAGCATTGGTTCTAAAGTTATTATACTCCTCTTCTATTTTTCTTAGATTATTTTGAGCAATTTTTGTGCCTTTTAAACTGTTTTTAAACATAAAAATAAAATAAAACAATCCTAAAAGTAAAAAGATGACAATAGACCACATAATCATTTGATATTTAGTCTTTTGCACCGGAAAACCTAAAAAACCGATACTGTCTTTCTCATTTTCCAATTTTGAAATCTGCTCATTGGCTTGTTTCAATTGCAATTGTAAATCTGTAATTTGTGCCTCAAGTTTCTTAATTTTATCAGTAGTTTTGGCATAAGCTTCCTTTTGTTGCTTCAAACTATCCAGAACCTGTTGTTTAAGTTGCACAAGCAAATATTGCTTAATAACTTTATAATTTTTATAATTATTTGATTTACTGTAAAGTGTATTAAATTTTTCTTTAATACTGCCTTTGCGCAAATCGATGCTCTTATCATTCGAATTGTTTTGGCCAAATCCTGAGAGACTAATTCCCAATAGTAAAAGAAACCATATTTTTTTCATAGCAAAATTTTTACAAATATAAATAATAATCGATGCTAAGTATAACGATAAAGCATAAAAATAAATTGTATTAAAATCAAATGATGCTATCCGTTAAAAAAAATTATCTTTGCAGCAAATTAAAAATGCCGTATGAAATTTGATTTAGTCAAGACAGATAACAATACCAAAGCACGTGCCGGCACCATAGAATTGGCACATGGCAAAATAGAAACCCCTATTTTTATGCCGGTCGGAACGGTTGGAACGGTTAAAGCCGTGCATCAACGCGAATTGAAAAATGATATTAATCCCGATATAATTTTAGGCAATACCTATCATTTGTATCTTCGTCCCGGAACGGACATATTGGAACAAGCCGGAGGTTTGCACAAATTTATGGGTTGGGACAGAAATATTTTGACCGACAGTGGCGGATTTCAGGTATATTCGTTATCTGACAGACGAAAAATTACCGAAGAAGGTGTCAAATTTAAATCGCATATTGACGGCTCTTACCACTTTTTCTCACCGGAACGGGTTATGGAAATTCAACGAAGTATAGGAGCGGACATTATTATGGCTTTTGACGAATGCACCGATTATCCGGTAGCTTACAAATACGCCAAATCGTCTATGGAAATGACCCACCGTTGGCTCGACCGTTGTATTGATCATTTGGAAAAAGTTCCGCCAAAATACGGTTATGAGCAGAGTTTGTTTCCCATAGTGCAAGGCAGCACATTTAAAGATCTGCGCATACAATCGGCCGAATATATTGCATCAAAAGGTGCTGACGGCAATGCCATTGGCGGCTTGTCGGTTGGCGAACCAGCCGAAATGATGTATGAAATGACCGAATTGGTCTGCGATATTTTACCCCAAGACAAACCTCGCTACTTGATGGGCGTCGGTACACCTGTCAATATTTTGGAAAATATTGCCTTGGGTGTTGATATGTTTGACTGTGTTATGCCAACTCGCAATGCCCGTAATGGTATGCTGTTTACTTCGGAAGGAACCATAAATATAAAAAATGCCAAATGGAAAAACGATTTTAGTCCCATTGACCCTATGGGTATTACTTTTGTAGATACCGATTACAGTAAAGCTTATCTGCGACACTTGTTTGCCGCCAACGAATTTTTAGGTAAACAAATTGCTTCTATTCACAATTTGGGTTTTTACCTTTGGTTGGTGCGCGAAGCCCGAAAACATATTATAGCCGGCGATTTTAAACCATGGAAAGAAATGATGGTGCGTAACATGAGTAAAAAGCTTTAATGAACATTTTTTTACGCCAAATTGGTTTATATTTTAACGTGAATTCGATATATGTATTTGGTAATAAAAAAATCCCGCTATAAAATAGTTTATAACGGGATAACATTAAGGTTAGAAACTTTTATACCAAAACCAATCAATCTTTAAATATTAATTGTGCAAAACGATATTTTTTAAGGTATTTTGCAAAAATCACCATATTTTTGTCATCAAGTTGAACCGCACCACGGGTCACAAGGTATAATTTTGATTTTTGAGGTTTTCGGATAACGCCTCTGCTCAATTTTCCATTATTATCCAATGTTGCAACGGTTATTATAGACTTGCGGGGATTTTCAAGTTGGTATATCTTTCCTTTACTATTTTTACTTGTCAATAGATTTTTCGGATTGTCATTGTAAATCAAATAAATGTGATCATCAGTTACCATGGTAGCAAAAGATGTAAAATTACCTTCCCGATTAACAGAAACTTGTAGTTTGGGCACTTTTTGCGCCCATTGAATTTGTCCGTCGGGGGTAACATTCACAACAATTATATTTCCAAATATATAATTCGTATAAGTGGTTGTTCTCATGTTTCCATTTCCATCAGTTGTAGTGGATGTGTACCTATGAATTTTGTTATACTCTCCAATCAAAACAACACTACCGTCTTTACGGGTTATAATATCATTCAACTCATAAAAAAGCAGTCCGGTTTCCTTACCTTTTTTCATTCTTTTTTTCACCTTTTTTTTCTTAGATTTTTTCAAATATTGGGTTAAGAATTCGGCATCAAAAGGTTTAAAACTTTCTTTTATAACATTTTTTGTTTTATGATCAATGGTTAAGTAATAAATCCCCGAGGCTATATAATCACTTTTATTTGAATAAAAACCGGCACAAATAAGATTGTTATTGTCACGATTTATAGCCAGATGAACATTATTGATATACTTGTCTTTTAAGCGAACATCGTATTTTTTTAATTCCTCTCCTTTGTTATAATAACTCAATATCTTGTATTTATAATTGACTTTGCCTTTACGTTTGGCCATCCGTTTTTCATTATAGAGTTTTCCAAGAATATGAACGTTTCCTTGATTATCAACTATAAAACTTTCAAATTCAAAAAGTTTATTCACATAAGGTAAGGTTACATCTTTTTGCCAAAGTTCATTCATATTTTGGTCAAATACTTTAAAGCCAAACTTCTCACTTTCATTTTTCTTGATTGGCAAATTATAATACACCAAAATTTTGGTCGAATCCTTTGAAATTTTGATGGTAAATTCTCCTGAGTTTTTAAATAGTTTTTTACCAAAATCTATAGAAGCTATTTTTTTAAGTTCTTTACCGGGCTGCAAAGTCTTTTTATTGACTGTTTGCAAATATAATGTATGCTTCTTATTTTTTCGATTTTTAAAAGTCGTAAAAAGATATAGTTTGTCATTTAACAATAACGTTGTAAACACTTTTTTCTTTTTGCTTCCTTTACCTAAGTTTAATTGGGCAGATTTGTCCAAATTAAACTTTTTATCATAATGAAGCAGATTGTCTTTTTTGCTATATGAACTGCCTGTAGATAACCAGACATAATAACCCGTATTATCAAAACCGATAAATTTTTTGAGAGAAAATTTCTTTTTACTTTTTTTCTCTTTTGTCCATTTTACTTCAATGTTTTTTGGTTGTTTTTGGGCATGTATTGATTGAAATGTCCAAAATAACACACTAATAAAAATAATTAACTTTTTCATTTACTTATATTTTAAATGTTACTTGTATTTTAAATATTTTAGATAAAAAATGTAATTACTAAAATTCTTCGGGAGTCGATGATGTTTTTTTGTTATTGAACTCAAATCTATAGCCAAAAGCAAAAGTAAATATAAAATCTATTTCATCAGAACTATCATAAGTATTATAGGTTTCGTAACCATCATCTCTTATATCATCTGTAACATCATAAGACATAAAACGCCCCAATCCTAATCCGGATTCTATCGTTATACCGCTATCAAAAAAAGTTTTATATCCTAAAAGAAGACCTATTGACATAAATTTTTCGTTTACTGTGTAGGTATAATCGATACTTTGTTCGATATCATACGAATAATAAGTATCTTCATAATCATTAAACAAAGATTGTTTTCTTAAATATACGCCTATATAATAACCGTCGTTATAATCAAAACTGGATAGATAATAGCGTGCTTCAAGTTTTAAACCGCCTCCATGTTGTTTGATGGCCTCATCATTTAAAAGAATAGGTTTTCCATACCTAAAGTTATAAGATAATTCCACTCCGAAATCATCATTAATTAAATATTCGGCTTTTACAGCAGATTGTCCAAAGATGGCTCCTAACGCATCAAACTTAGCCTCTATTTGTGCCAAACTAAAACTCGATGTGTATAAAAAAAATATCAAAAAAATTATTTTTAAATTTATCATAACTTTATTTTTTTGACAAAAATATAAAAAAAAAGATTCGTTTTTTGATTTTTATTAATAGGATATTATTTATACCAAAACGACATATAAAATAGACAATTATTACAAAACAAACCTTTTTTATTTTGAAAATCAACAAATTATCTCATCTCCAAGATTTAAAATATATGGTTATACACTCCTTTTAGAGCTTTTATTATCCTTATTTTTAATGGATAAAAATTACACTAACATTTATTGAAACAAAATAGTTATATGTCATTTACACATTAAATTGTAAATTTGCCAAAACACAATCCCATTGAAAGTTATAGACAAATACATATTAAAACGATATTTCGGCACCTTTTTAGGTCTAATGGCTTTGTTTGTGCCAATTTCCATTATTTTGGACTTATCGGAACGCATTGATAAGTTTATGGAACACAAAGTGCCTCTAAGTGAGATACTAGGCTATTATGGTGACTTTTTATTATATTTTTTTAATATCCTTTTTCCCATTTTCTTGTTTTTATCAGTTATTTGGTTTACTTCCCGTTTGGCACAAAATACCGAAATAATTGCCATGCTCAATACCGGTATGCCTTTTATGCGCTTGCTTCGCCCCTACTTAATCGGAGCTACTATTATAGCACTAACTGTTTTGTTGCTCAACCTATCCGTTATACCCAAAGCACGTATTGGTTATAACGAATTCTGGGTCAAATATGTTCATAATAAGTCATATAAAGCCCGAGAAACCAATGATGTTTACCGCCAAATAGATTCGACACATTATATATATGCCTCCAATTTGAATCACAAAAACAAAACGGCTTATAACTTTGTCATGGAAGAAGTGGTTGGTGACAGCCTCAAATCAAAACTTTATGCCAACCGCATTACTTATAATCCTGATAAAAAAAATTATACCTTGCACAATATGCGTGTGCGACTCTATCAAAAAAACAGAGAAAAAATCATTGAAAAAAACAAAAAAGACACTGTTTTTAATTTCACTTTAGACGATTTGACCCCCGTTACCTATATAGCCGAAGGTTTAAATTATACGGAACTCAATAAATTTATTGAAAAAGAAAAATTACGCGGTTCAAAAAATATTAAAAAGTTTGAATTGGAAAAATACAAACGCATGAGTTTGCCCATTTCGGCTTTTATCCTAACCTTTATTGCCGTGGCTATGGCCTCTCAAAAACGACGTAGCGGTATGGGGGGCAACTTAGCCTTTGGCATCACGGTGTCCATGCTATACATATTATTTGACCGTATTTTTGGTGTTATGGTCATCAAATCGGGATTTAGCCCGTTTTGGGCTGCTTGGTTACCCAATATTATTTTTGGTATTTTGGCCATTTATTTGGTATTTAGAGCAAAAAAATAATAATGTCACACTTAAAAGCATATACCAAACTACATTTTATTATATTCATCTGGGGGTTTACTGCCGTTTTGGGTGCTTTGATCCGTTTAGATTATTTAAGTTTGACATGGTATCGCATGGGATTAGCCTCTTTGTTTTTAATAATATACATTTTACTACAACCAAAACAACGTCGCTTGTTAAAATTTGACTTAAAAAATCAATTAAAATATATGACCGGCGGCATTATTATAGCTTTACATTGGATGGCTTTTTTTTACGCCATTAAAATATCCAATGTGTCAATTACTTTAATAACTCTTTCCAGCGGAGCATTCTTTACTTCATTAATAGAACCCTTGCTTTTTAAACGAAAAATCTATTGGTATGAAATGGTACTGGGACTTTTGATTTTAACAGGCTTTTATATATTGTTAAAAATTGAAAAAGTAGATTTTAACGGCGTTTATTATGCTCTGATAGCCGCATTTTTATCAGGCTTATTTTCCGTGGTTAACGGCATATACATAAGACATCAATCCGGTGTTCAACTATCTTTTTTTCAACTGTTTTACGGCTTTATATTTTTAACCGTTGTTTTATTATTTAAAGGGCAGCTCTTCCAACTGCCATTACCAACTTATACTGACTGGCTTTACATCATAATTCTGGCTAGTATTTGTACCGCTTATGCCTTTACCCAGTCCATTAGTTTGATGAAATATTTGAGTCCATACACCGTTATGTTATCAATAAATTTAGAACCGGTTTACGGTATTATTTTGGCTGTTATTATTTTGGGAGATAAAGAAAAAATGACAACAGGTTTTTATTCAGGAAGCTCTATAATATTGATTATCATAGCTTTAAACTCTATAATTAAACATAAATTAAAAAAACAAAACTATTAAAAATAAATTTCATAGTATTTTTTATGATATTTTTTTACTTTTACAAAATTAAACCGAATAAATAACTATGGAATATTTAGATTTTGAAAAACCGATACAAGAGCTGGAAAACAATCTGAAAAAGTGCTATGAGATTGCCGAAGAAACCGGCATTGATACAGGTTGTAAAAAAATAGAAAAAGAAATAGAGAAAAAACAAAAAGAAATATTTAAAAAACTCACTCCTTGGCAACGCGTGCAATTATCACGCCACCCCGACCGCCCATTTGTGCTGGACTATATCAAAGCTTTGGCCGGAGATACTTTTTTAGAACTGCATGGCGACCGTAATTTTGCCGATGATAAAGCAATGATTGGCGGCTTAGGCAAAATAGGCGACCAATCCTATATGTTCATAGGTATGCAAAAAGGCCGCAATACCAAAGAACGTAAATACCGAAATTTCGGTATGGCCAATCCCGAAGGTTACCGTAAAGCATTAAGACTGATGAAAATGGCCGAAAAATTCGGCATTCCCGTAGTCACGCTTATTGACACTCCGGGCGCCTATCCGGGTATAGAAGCCGAAGAGCGCGGACAAGGAGAAGCTATCGCCCGCAACATTATGGAGATGACCCAATTGGAAACCCCTATCATTACTATTATTATAGGTGAAGGTGCCTCAGGTGGCGCCTTGGGTATCGGTGTCGGAGATCGTGTTTATATGCTTGAAAATACTTGGTATTCGGTTATTTCGCCCGAATCCTGTTCCTCCATTTTGTGGCGCAGTTGGGAATTTAAAGAACAAGCTGCCAATGCCTTGAAATTGACTGCTCCGGATATGCTAAAACTTGGACTGATTGACGAAATTATTCCCGAACCCATAGGTGGTGCACATCGTAAACCGGAACAAACTTTTCAAAATGTAGCCGAAAAAATCGTAACCACTTATTCTGAACTGAAAGATATTCCTAAAGATAAACTGGTAGAACAACGTATGGCCAAATATGCCAAAATGGGTGAATATACCGAAAAATAAAAACAATGACTCTCAGACAAAAACTCTTAACATTAGATATTGTTGTATTATTAGGTATTGCCGTTTTTGCCCTAATGATGAATCAAATCGGTAAACAAGAAATTTTAATAAAATATTTTATCCCCATTATGCTGACCGCTTATTTTATAGGCCGTTATATCCCTTTACAAATAGTTAAAAAACATTTACATAAAAATCAATAATAACTATAAGATAAAGTCAATCAATTTTATATGTTCACAAATTTACATTCGGAATTACGAGAATTTTTAGAGTCGGGAGAGAGCCTTTTATGGTCAGGTAGGCCTAAGCAAGGCATTATTTTAAGAACAGGTGATACTTACGCTATTCCCTTCAGTTTGATGTGGGCGGGTTTTGCTTTTTTTTGGGAGTTTACAGTTATTCAAACCAATGCTCCGTTTTTCTTTAAACTATGGGGCATTCCATTTGTTTTGACCGGATTATATATCGTATTCGGGAGATTTTTTTATGATGCGTGGGTGAGAAAGAATACCATTTATGGATTAACAGATAAGCGAGTTATCATCAAATCAGGAGGATGGAATAAAACAATCACTTCGTTGAATTTAAGTAATTTGAGAGAAGTAACCTTAAAGGAAAAATCAGACGGAAGCGGCAGTATTATTTTCGGACAAGAAAACAATATAAATCAAATGTTTAGAGGCTTTTCAAAAAATAAACAGACACCATCTTTTGAAATGATTCCACATGTCAGAAAAGTATATAACCAAATACTAGAGTTACAAAATAAAATCCGTAATTCATAATTATTCTTCCCTAAATTTAGTATCTTTGTTAGCAATCATAACATTACAATTACTTCATGTAATTGATTTATCAATTCATCAAAAATTATACTATGAAAAAAAATATGAACCATCAAATCGCCCAATTGGAACCTAAAGAAGTTTGGAGCAACTTTGTGGCACTCAACGCCATTCCCCGTCCTTCTAAAAAAGAAGAAAAAGTCCGACAATTTATGCTGGACTTCGGTAAAAAATTGGGTCTGGAAACCTTTGAAGATAAAATTGGAAACGTAATTATCAAAAAACCGGCAACTCCGGGCATGGAAAACCGTAAAACCGTTGCTTTGCAATCGCATTTGGATATGGTGCCGCAAAAAAACAAAGGCACCGAACATGACTTTGAAAAAGACGGTATTAGTATGCTGATTGACGGTGATTGGGTTACTGCAGACGGCACCACACTAGGTGCAGATAACGGTATAGGTGTTGCAGCCATTATGGGCTTATTAGCATCCAAAGACATACCGCATCCCCCACTCGAAGCTTTATTTACCATTGATGAAGAAACAGGCATGACCGGTGCACAAAACTTACAAGAAGGAATTTTAGATGCCGAAATCATGCTAAACCTCGATACCGAAGAAGACGACGAAATTGATATCGGTTGTGCCGGCGGTATAGATATTACGGCTACCGGAACATATAAAGAAGAAACACCGGATAATAACGGTAAAGCTTACCAAATAAAAGTAAAAGGTCTCACCGGCGGACACAGTGGTATGGATATACATTTGTATCGAGGCAATGCCAATAAAATTTTAAACCGCCTACTCTATTTAGGACAACAAAAAGGCTTGCAAGTTGCCGAAATTCATGGTGGAGGTCTGCGCAATGCCATTCCCCGCGAAGCGGAAGCCATTGTTGTATTACCTGCCGGTAAAGCAGATGATATTTTAAACGATTTAAAACAACTGGCCGATACCATTAAAATAGAACAAACCAAACAAGACCCCGGGCTTACTTTTGAATTTAATCTGGTTGAAATGCCTGCCGGCATCATGAACAACAAAGATCAAGACCGGTTGATAAAAACCATTTATGGCGCCCATAACGGTGTTTACCGAATGAGTCCGGATATGGAAGATTTGGTAGAAACCTCTAACAATGTCGCCAGTGTTAATGTATCCGGCGGTCATATTCAAATAGACAATTTGACCCGTTCCAGTGTCGAAAGCACCAAAGAAGATTTAGCCAATACCCTTAAAAGCGTCTACGAATTAGGCGGTATGCAAGTCAAATTGGACGGCTCTTATCCGGGCTGGAAACCCAATCCCAACGCCCAAATTCTTTCGGTAATGACCGATTTATATGAAAAAATGTATCACGAAAAACCCAAAGTAGTGGCTTGTCATGCCGGATTGGAATGTGGTATCATCAAATCACATTACCCTGATATGGAAATGATTTCTTTCGGCCCTACCATTCAAGGGGCACATTCACCCGATGAACGTGTTAATATCGAATCGGTTAAAAAATTCTGGGAATATCTTAAAGAAACTCTGAAAAACATACCCGAAAAATAAAGCTGATTATTTAAAAAATTGTTATTAAAACCAATTAATAATTATGAAAAAAGACCAACAGATATTTGACCTTATACAAAAGGAAACCATTAGACAAACCGAAGGTTTGGAACTGATTGCTTCCGAAAATTATGTCAGCGACGAAGTGTTGCAAGCCATGGGTTCCGTATTAACCAATAAATATGCCGAAGGCTATCCGGGCAAACGTTATTATGGCGGCTGCGAAGTGGTTGACCAAGTGGAACAATTGGCCATTGACCGTGCCAAAGAATTGTTTGGCGCCGAGTATGCCAACGTGCAGCCACACTCCGGCTCGCAAGCCAATGCGGCCGTATATTTTGCCGTGCTCAACCCCGGGGATACCATGATGGGCTTTGACCTATCTCACGGCGGACATTTGACCCATGGTTCTCCGGTCAATTTTTCAGGCAAACTCTATAATATCGTTTCCTATGGGGTGCATCCCGACACCGGTCGCATAGATTATAAAAAAATGCGCGAAACAGCCCTCAAACATAAGCCAAAATTGATTGTAGCCGGCGCCTCCTCTTATTCCCGTGATATGGATTTTGCCAAATTTAGAGAAATTGCCGACGAAGTCGGTGCACTCCTAATGGCCGACATTTCGCATCCCAGCGGATTGATTGCCAAAGGCGTCTTAACAGACCCCATGCCTTATGCACATATAGTCACCACCACTACTCACAAAACCCTGCGTGGACCACGTGGCGGCTTGATTTTAATGGGTAAAGATTTTGAAAATCCCATGGGACTTAAAACACCCAAAGGCAAAATAAGAATGATGTCAGCCGTATTAAATTCCGCCGTATTCCCGGGCTTACAAGGCGGACCGCTTGAACATGTAATAGCAGCCAAAGCCGTAGCTTTTAACGAAGCACTGCAAGACGATTATTTAGAATATATTTTACAAGTTCGCAAAAACGCCAAAGCCTTAGCCAAAGCTTTAGTCGATCGTGATTTTAATATCATATCGGGCGGCACTGACAATCACATGATGCTCATCGATTTAAGAAACAAAGGCGTCACAGGAAAAGAAGCCGAAAAAGCCTTGGTCGAAGCACATATTACCGTCAATAAAAATATGGTGCCTTTTGATGATAAATCTCCTTTTATCACCTCCGGCATACGCATCGGCACACCGGCCATTACCACACGGGGATTGAAAGAAGATGATATGGAACAAATTGCTTTCCATATTGATAACGTCATTTCAAATATAGAAAATGAAGTAATTATTCATGAAACACGAAATAAAATTGCCGAATGGATGAAAAATAAGCCATTATTTGCAAAATAATTTTGATATTCAAAAAATATTAGTAAATTTGGGTGAAATTTAAAAACCAATCAATATGAGTAAATTTGATGATGTAGTAGCTAAGGCTGCTGAACAATTAGCAAAAGTAGGTGTTAAAGCTGACGACGCTTTAGTAAGAGCCATTGCCAAATCACAAGGTCCTTCCATCTATTTAAGAGATGCCTCTTTAGTATCTTGTGGTGACGACGCGGAATTAAAAAGAGTTGAAGACAACTTTTTAGTAAAAAAATTAGGTGTTACCGATAAAGCTGCTATTAAAAAAGCTTTGGATAGTGCCTGTGCAAAATTCAAAGATGTGCGTCAAAAAATGCGTGTGGCTTTCTATTATGTGCTTGTAAAAGAATTGAAAAAAGAATCATTCTTTTCATAAGCCATACATTAAAAAACATTCAAAAACAGCCCGCCTCGAGCGGGCTGTTTGTTTTATATTGATATTTGACAAATAAAAAACTGCGTCAATCATAATATATTGCCAAATAGACCGCTATTTCGTAAAATATCCTTATTTTTGCCTAACAAAATTAAAATACCGATTAAAATGCAAATTGAAAAAAAAGATTTAGATAATTTATCATCACAATTAACCATCAAAATAGATGAAAAAGATTATGCTGATAAAGTTGAAAAAAAATTAAAAGAATATAGAAAAAACATGGAAATGCCCGGATTTCGCAAAGGCAAAGTTCCCATGAATTTGATTAAACAAAAATATGAACGGGCTCTAATTGCCGATGAGGTCAACAACCAACTGCAAGAGGCTATCAATAATTATTTGCAAGAAAACAAAATAGCCATTTTAGGCTATCCCATTCCATCTAAGGACCAAAAAGATATTGATTGGAGCACAGCCAAAACATTCGAATTCAATTATGATTTGGGGTTAGCACCCGAAATTGATGTTGACTTGTCAAAATTAGAAGGTGTTACCGATTATAAAATCACTGCCGATAAGAAAATGATTGATAAAGAAGTAGCTCAAATACAACAACAATACGGCAGTTTTTCCGATTTGGACGAAGTCAAAAAAGACAGTTACGTATTGGGCACTTTTACTAACGAAGCAGAAGGCATCAATAGCCAAACCACAGTCAATATGGCTGACTTGACCACCGGTGCACAAAAAAAATTAACAGGTAAGAAAAAAGGTGATGTCGTAGAATTCAATTCAAAAGACTTATACAAAGATGCTCATACCATGATGCACGCCCTAAACATTTCACATGACAAAGTGCATGGCCTGGAGGTGCCTTTAAAATTTGAAGTCAATGGGGTGTTTGAACTAAAACCGGCCGAAATCAATAAAGAGTTGCTCGATAAAGTTTTTGGTGAAGGTAAAATTGAAGATGAAGCCGGATTGCGCAAATTCATCAAAGAAGATATCGAAAAACAATTGGAACAAACATCTGATAACCAATTACTCAACGATGTTACCGAAAAACTTTTGGAAACTGTTGATGTCAGCCTGCCGGCAGATTTCTTAAAACGCTGGATTGAAGTGGATTCTCAAGGTAAAATCACCGGTGAACAAGCCGGTGAAGAATACAAAAAAGCCGAAAAAGGTTTAAAATACCAACTGATTGAAGAGGCTGTCGCCAAAAAATACGGTATCAAAGTAACCTATGATGACTTGTTAAATCTGGTCAAAGATTTACTCAAATTGCAAATGTTACAATACGGACAAGCCGTCCCCGATGAAGCACAACTGGACGAAATAGCAGCCAATGTCTTAAAAAATGAAGAAGAAGTCAAACGCTTATCCGATCAAATCATCAAGAAAAAATTGGTCAAAGTATATAAAGAAAATGTGCCTGTAACCAAAAAACGTATTGGTTACAACAAATATTTGGATCTGAATAAAGAATCATAAAAAAAACACACCTAAAATATATATTATGAAAAATTTAGGACAAGATTTTAGAAAATTTGCCCAAGACAAAAAACGCATCAGCAGTCTGACCCTCGATGCCTTTGAAAACAGTATGACGCCTTACATTATTGAAGAACGTCAACTCAATGTGGCACAAATGGATGTTTTTTCGCGCTTGATGATGGATCGCATAATCTTTTTGGGCACGGCCATTGACGATCATGTTGCCAATATTTTGCAAGCACAGTTATTGTTTTTAGAAAGTTTGGACGCATCAAAAGATATACAAATCTACATCAATTCGCCCGGCGGCGGTGTTTATGCCGGCTTGGGTATTTATGACACCATGCAATATATTCGTCCCGATGTAGCTACTATCTGCACCGGATTGGCCGCCTCTATGGGTGCCGTATTATTAGCAGCAGGCGAAAAAGGAAAACGTGCCGCCCTGCCCCACGCCCGTGTCATGATACACCAACCTTTGGGTGGCGTGCAAGGACAGGCATCTGATATTGAAATTACAGCCCGCGAAATATTGCGCTTAAAAGATGAACTCTACGAAATATTATCCAAACACACCGGACAAACTACTAAAAAAGTTGAAAAAGATGCCGATCGTGACTATTGGATGCGTGCCGATGAAGCTAAAAAATACGGCTTAATAGACGAAGTATTGGTCAGAAAAAAATAAACTTGAACCATAACCGGCAATAAAAACCGTCTTAGGGCGGTTTTTGTTGTATAACAAAGTAACTTATCCAAAAAATAAATAAATATCATTAATTTTGTGACAACATTATGCCTAATAAATTATAACGTTTTATTATCAAACAAATAAAAATATATTAATGAAAGAAAATAAACATTGTTCCTTTTGCGGTCGCCCCGAATCGTCGGTAGAAATACTGATTTCGGGT
>JAMOMQ010000158.1 GCA_027066995.1 Flavobacteriales bacterium | reverse complement strand
CTTTTAAAACGAAATGATATATCATGATTGGCATTACCTATTAAAATGTCTGCCACTATTTGAGCTCTTCCTATGGGATGTATCAGCGAATTTGTGTGAAACTTTGCTCCTCTTACCATAAAACCTATCTGTTCGGTGCTATTCCACTCTGCCGGCGTGCTCATAGATACAACCGCATTCATTTTTGAATCCACCGGGAAAAATGCCATTTCAGTTATGGCAAACCGGGCATCGGTATTTAGATCCAAATTCATGATTAAAGGTGTGCGGACGGTATTAGCTGTTTGAAGGGCGCCGTTATTACCCATATATTGCAAACCCGGAACATTATTGGACTGGTCATCTGCCCAATCCATAATTCCTTGAACCTGATTGTGCGAAAAGTTAAGAGACGAACCTACTCCGGATAATAACCAGTCTCTGGGAAAAGTAGGCGCATTTGGTGTATTTTGAACGATTATTTTTCCATGTATCAAGTGCGCTTGTGTATCTACTTTGATGTTTTTAAACTCCACAGCTGCATGACAACCCAAAAAGGGAATAAATACTTTGCCGGTGCCGGAAAAATTTTGCCCGGGCGTAAATGTATAAAGTCCGTCCAAGCTTTGATCATTGGTTATTTCAAACTCACCATTGTCTCCTGCATATATTTTACTTCTTTGTTCATTATCATCATCTGACGAACCCGATTTTGCAATAACATTATTACTGTCATTTCCCGTTTTTTTTCTCTTATTAATTAAATTTGTACCGGTCTTTTTACCACCAAACACATAAGCAACACCCAATCCGACATTAAACATTGAGGGTTTTACTTTATGATTTTCTTGTTTTTCAAAAGTTGGCAAAGTAAAATGAGCAACATCAAAAACATTAATTTCATTATTCTGATCAATGTCAATAGGCTTATAATAATTTCCGGTATAAGTTATATTGCCCAAACCTGTAAAATAATCCGCTTTTATAAACACATTTATTTTATCACTCAAACCGGCACCTACTTTAAAACCGGCTGATACATAAGGCAATTGTGTTTTGTCAAAGTAAGAATTTCTTAAATGAACCACATTAGGACTGTCAGAACCATTATACGAGATTATTAAACTGTCTTTCATTTTGATATTCATCAGTCCGGCTCTAAACATAGGGCTTACAAAAAACTTACCGGCTTTTAATTTATATTGAGCCCCTAAACCGTAATAAGTGCCCGATATATCTACTTTATTAAATTCATAAGGAAAATCAATATTGTAAGTAAAGTCCGTTATTTGATGATTAAACCGGCCAATGCTGATACCCATTCCGAATTTACTGAAATAATAACCTACATCGAGGTTAAATTGGTTTTTGCCTGAATTTTTTTGGGTAAAACCAAAGGTTTTGGCATTTACCACACCAAAACTACCGGTTGTATCGTTAGCTTGTTTATAATTTGCATAAGCCCCTGTTGGTGTGCTCAGTCCGTAAGTCATACTTATTTCAATATTTTTTTGGGCTTGCAAACCGGTTGCTGTAAAACAAATAATAATGAAAAAGAAAAATTTATTGAAAGCTGTTATCATATTTTTGAATATTTCAAGTGTTTAAAAAGTGTTATTTAAAAATTTCTTTTCTTAACACTTAATTTTTATCATTAAAAAAAACTTATAACTTGTTTAGATGATAAAATTGAAAGAATAATTTTTAAATTTTTCAAATAAATAACCTTTTATTCAAACAAGCAGATTTGATTAATTCAAATACCGGTTTGATTTGTTTAAAACGACATTTCATAGAATAAAGAAAAATGTGTTTTCAGCTTTTATGCCGGCTTGTAAATCAAATTAAATTGTTAAACCTATTAAAAAAAACAAAAATTAATTTTTTTGATTAAAATGACGTAGAATAAAGCCTAAAATTCACGAAGATTGTCAGTTAATTTATTATGACAATTCATAATAATTAAACTATTTTCTTTAATATAAGAATCAAGGTCAAATAAGAACATTAACATTTCTTTGTCATATATTTTTTTATCATTCATTTAAAAAAACGTATTTTTGCCTACAATAAATTATTTTAACACATGAACAGCACTTTAATCATTATATTTCAATTACTTTTAAGTTTAAGCATCTTAGTTGTTTTGCACGAATTGGGACACTTTTTGGCTGCTAAATATTTTGGCACCAAAGTCGAAAAATTCTATCTGTTTTTTAATCCCGGTTTTTCTCTTTTCAAAAAAAAGATAGGTGAAACCGAATACGGCGTCGGTTGGTTGCCTCTGGGCGGTTATGTCAAAATAGCCGGTATGATAGACGAAAGTATGGATAAAGATTTCCTGGACAGAGAACCGCAACCCTGGGAATTTCGCAGCAAACCGGCTTGGCAACGTTTAATCATTATGCTCGGCGGTGTTATTGTTAATATCTTATTGGCAATTGTAATATACATTGGGCTATCTTATGCTTACGGCGAACAACTGGTGCCCATGAACTCTTTAAAAGGCGGACTGCAAATAGTTCATCCGGCCCTTAAAGAAGCCGGATTAAAAACAGGTGATAAGATACTTAAAATAAACAATGAGCCTGTAACATATGCCAATGTGGTTGACCCAAAGTTAATCTCAGCTAAAACCGTGGAAGTCGAACGCAACGGAGAAACCAAAGAAATCAATTTTCCGGTCAATTTTATTGAAAAATTGGTTGAAAGCAAATCTAAAGGACACAAAGTTTTAACCTCTATTCGTTTTCCTTTTATTGTTGATAAAACAGCCTCAAAAGTCAATGAAGGCAAACTACAAAAAGGCGATCAAATAGTATCTATAAACGGACAACCTGCCGAATATTTAGATCAAATAAAGCCCTTATTAGAACAGAATAAAAATAAAGAAATTGAAGCCGGTATCATTAGAAACGGACAACCGCAAACCGTTCAATTACATGTTGATGAAAACGGCAAACTAGGTATCCAACTCAACGGTAATTACAAAGAATGGGAAAAACGCGGCTATTTAAAAGTCGAAACCAAAGAATATAGCTTCTTGGAAGCTATACCCGCCGGATTGAAAAGAACCAAAGAAACCTTTTTAAGCTATATCGATCAATTAAAAATGATTTTCAATCCGAAAACAGGTGCCTACAAAGGGGTTGGCGGATTTATTTCCATAGCCAAAATCTTTCCCGACACTTGGGATTGGGGACGTTTTTGGACCATTACCGCTTTCTTATCCATTATGCTGGCGGTTTTAAACGTATTGCCTATTCCGGCATTAGACGGTGGACATGCCATGTTTACCATTTATGAAATGATTACCGGACGCAAACCCAGTGAAAAGTTTTTGGAATATGCCCAAATGATTGGATTTTTCTTGCTGCTGGCATTGGTATTACTGGTCAATGGCAACGATATTATCAAACATTTCTTTAAATAGGGCTTGCTGAAAAAATACCTAACAACTTTTCAATCAGTCCATTATTTAAAATTATTATTTTGTGTAAATAAATAATAAATAATTCTTATAATAAAAATACCTTATAAACTTGAGGTTTGGTTAATTTTGTGATAAATATTTAAAACCCGTTTATCATGAAAAAATTAGCAACCAGTTTTATTGTTCTTCTTATTTTATTGGTTTCATGCAATCAAACCAAAACCAAAGTCAAAACCAAATCGGAACCGGTTTCCAAACCTCAAACTTCCGAAATCTTGACAAGTGCCCAAAACTTATTTGCGCCGCTTCCCGAAACTGCGGAAAACAAAAACAATCCCGTTACCGCTGAAAAAGTTGCTTTGGGAAAAGCCTTATATTTTGACAAAATTCTTTCAAAAAACCAAACCGAAAGCTGTAATACCTGTCACAATCTGGACACCTACGGAGTAGATAACAAACCGGTGTCGCCGGGAGACAAAAAAGGAGTTTTTGGCAATCGCAATTCACCCACAACTCTTAATGCCGCTTTTCATATAGCACAATTTTGGGACGGAAGAGAACCCGATGTAGAAGCGCAAGCCGGTGGTCCGGTTTTAAATCCGGTAGAAATGGGTATGCCCAACGAACAAGAAGTTGAAAAAAGATTATCAAACAGCAAACTGTATAAAGAGATGTTTGCCAAAGCATTCCCCAATGATAAAAATCCGGTCAATTACGAAAATATGAAAAAAGCCATAGGCGCTTTTGAACGCAAATTGGTAACACCGTCAAGATTTGATGCTTTTTTAAAAGGCGATGAAAGTGCCTTATCGGAAGACGAGAAAAAAGGTCTGGACTTATTCATCAGTAAAGGCTGCGCCAGTTGCCATTCGGGAGCACTTTTGGGAGGCAATTCGTTTCAAAAATTTGGTGTGCATGCCAACTATTGGGAATATACACACAGCCCAAAAATCGATAACGGCAGATATGATATTACTAAAAACGAAGCCGATAAATATGTTTTTAAAGTGCCTTCATTAAGAAATATAGAAAAAACCTATCCGTATTTTCACGACGGAAGTGTTAAGGATTTAAGCGAAGCCGTAAAAATTATGGGCAAAGTAGAATTAAACCAAGATTTATCCGACGAAGAAGTGGCTTCAATTGTTACTTTCTTAAAAAGTTTGACCGGCAAAGTGCCCGAACAATTGAAAAAGAGTTGATAAAAAATAAATTATTTATCTGATGCCGTCTCGAAAATTTTGTCGAGACGGCATTATTTTTTACGGGCATACAAATATTTGACAATACCATCGGCTAATCCTATTTCCTGTTTTCGACATGATTTTAATACAGTTTCTATAAGTTGCTGAAAAATAGTTATTTAATATTATTTGTGTATTTTTTTGGGTGCCCCGATTATTTTAATTTGTATTTTATTCAACTTATATTTTATTCAACTTTTTTGCTTGTCCAAAAAAGTAGCAAAAAAGGACACCGTAAGAGAACCTTGCTAAATTTATAGATTTTTTCCACTAAATGCTCTGAACTTGTGCCCTACGTGCCTTCGGGCACTTCGAACAGCAGAGCCTTTTACGTTCCAAAAATCTTAAATTTAACGCAAGAACCTCTTATGGGTATTGCTGCTTCTAACGTGATTGTCGTTAAATTTTATTTATGTTAGCTTCCTTTTTAGTATTATTACATATAGAATAGTCTATGTTAATATTTATTAGGTAACCTATTGTTGAATACATGAAAAAGATATTTTCGGCAAGTGGCGGATGTTGAAATTAAGCAATCAAAGAAAACCTTAACAACTTGATAAAAATCGATGATTATCCATAGATTAGTTACCAATCATTTTGACACCTAACGAAATGATATTTGCCGATAATCCTGTGGTCCGATTGTAATGATTAAAATCCAAATGAATGGTTTTAATTCCAAATTTCCACAATTTTATCTTAGTAAAAATATCGGTATATTTTACACCCAAACCGAACTGATTTGCAGAAAAAGCAGACAAATCGTAGTCTGAGGTATAAAATGTTTGTGTAGAAAGGTGTTCTTCATAAGGTGCAAAATAATCGGCAGCCGTCTGATTGTAAAAACGATAATTCGGATAAAGAGTAAATTTTTCTGACACCTTTACGGGCAAAGTTATTTGTATTGTATGTGATTGTATTCCCCAATCATCGGCATAAAACCGGTAATAGGTTCGCAATACAAGACGTTCGTTGATATAATAGTGCAGTCGTGTTCCAATCGGAAATTTTAACCGGTTGGTAGGCAAACGTTCGTAATCATCAGCCAGTTGAAAGGTTTCGGTATTTGAAGTTTGGGTATATGTTTTGATATTATTAGGATTGCCGATATAGTAATTTGGTCTGTCGGCAAAATAGACACGTTGCATCGGATTTGCAAGCCAACCGTTTTGATACGTTATATCGGCAAAAACAGACATTTGTAATTTTTTGCTCAATATTTGAGAAAAACTCAATGAAACGGCGTATGTATTTCTTCCTTTGTCTTTAATCAATCCGTCGGAAACGGGTCGCCATGTATTTAAGCCGTTTTTATTGGTAACATTTCCGTTTTGATCTAAAATAGAAATACCATTGAAATAGTCGGCATTAAGGTTGCCGTTATTTTTAATATAAGTTTTTATTTCGGTGGGATATTGTGGACGCCAATGATCGAGATAGACAGTCGTTCCAATACTAATTTCGGTGTTTTTTTTGTTAAAAAGTTTGGTAAAACCTATGCCGCCGCCCAAGGAAAAGTAATCAAACTCATTAGCGATACTCAAATGAGCGTTGTAAATTTTGTTGCGGT
>JAMOMQ010000157.1 GCA_027066995.1 Flavobacteriales bacterium | reverse complement strand
GACATTTTTTGCAAAATACGATGTACTTCTTGTAATTGAACAGCTAATTTTTGTCCGGTGGACAAATGCCGGTGTTTGGGCATTATTTTTTCAATATGCAAATCAAATACCGGTTTGTTTTTGTGAGATTTAGCAGGTGTTTTTATGTTTTTTCGGTTGTCTTTTGCCGGAACTGCTTTGGCTGTGATTTTTTGATGGAAGTCCGGTGACATAACCACGACTTTTTCTTTGGTATAAGTATAGTCAAAACCTTCGGTAGTTTTAAAGGTGATTTTATTTCCGTTGATTTTCGTGATGATTCCTTCCAAAGCATCATCAATGACGGCTATTTTATCGCCTGACCTCATTTTTATACAGCTGTTTTTCGTAAGTTAATAATTTTTTTATTTCTTTTTCCATTCTTTCTAGGTTTTTTCTTTCAGCTTCTTCTTTGGTTATTTTTATTTTTTTCCCTTCTTTATTAGTATATTCTATTGGGATGTTAGCTCCTCTTGTAAAATTAACAATTATACGATCACTTGTAATATAGTAATTGCTGGGGAAGCCCAATTGATGTGTAAAATTATTAATTTCAACCCTATTAGTATATAATTCAGAATTTTTTGATGGAATTAAGATAATTTTATCCGAAAATTTTTTAGAAATTCTATTTAATTTTGATTTTGTGTCTTGAAATAGGATTATAAATTTGACACTATCAGCATATTTTGTAACCATTTTATTTAATTGAGGTATTTCAAACATGCAAGGATTACACCATGTTGCACTTACTTGTAATAAAATTGGTTTTTTTATTTTAGACATGTCTAAAATACTGTCATTTAGTGTTTTAAATTTTAAATTTTTTAAATAAGAACCCTGAATTAAATTTTTTAATGTATCAATATATTGTATCCCTTCTTTATCTTTTCCTTCTTTAAATAGATTTTCGATAATATTGTTTATTGAGCTAATACTATCCTGAATTTCTGAATAGTATATTTTCTTGTTTGATGAAAGGTCATCTGATATTTTTCTATTGGTCTGTGCTTGTACAGAGAAAGCAAAAATAAGTATAATTGAAAAAAGTAAATGTTTCATTATTTTAGATTTAAATGATTAAAAGTTTATGTGTTAATTGTTAGAACTGGCAACTATTTCTTCTTTTTCTTATTGATCATTTCCTCTAAACTGGGAATATCTTTATTTTTATAAACGAGTTTATTTTTTTCATTCTCTTCTTCGCCATCTTTGGGTTTCGGATTGTCATAAGCCCAATTTTTGGTCGATTTGAGCAAGCTGAACATCAATATCATCAGCAAAATGATCATGACCCAAAAGTTTTGCTCATCATCGGGTTGGGTTTTAATAAAAAAAAGCGCCCCTCCTGATAAAAATACCAGGAGGAAATATACAAATTGTGCTCTTTTGGGTTTGTTAAAGGTTTTCTTGCTCATATTCGGCAATTGATTTTTTGATAATGTCAATGGCTTCCCGTAATTGCTCTTCGTTAATGACTAATGGCGGCGCAAAACGGATAATATTACCATGAGTCGGTTTGGCCAATAGGCCGTTGTCTGCCAGTTTTAAACAGATATTCCAAGCAGTATCACTGTCTTCGGTGTCATCAATAATAACGGCATTTAGCAAGCCTTTACCGCGCACTTTTTTAACAAATTTAGAGTTGTCAACGACTTTTTGCATTTCATCGCGAAAAATTTGCCCCATTTTAGCGGCATTTTCTGCCAATTTTTCTTCTTTTACCACTGTTAAGGCGGCAATGGCTACATTGGCTGCAATTGGATTGCCCCCAAATGTAGAGCCGTGTTGTCCCGGTTTGATGCTGAGCATAATATCGTCGTTTGCCAAAACAGCAGATACCGGATAGACACCGCCTGATAATGCTTTACCTAAAATCAATATATCGGGTTTCACCTCTTCATGATCAACAGCTAGCAATTTTCCGGTGCGGGCAATACCGGTTTGCACTTCATCTGCTATAAACAGACAACCGTATTTTTCACAAAGTGCTTTGGCTTTTTTTAGATAGCCTTCGCTGGGAACGAATACGCCGGCTTCTCCTTGAATAGGTTCTACTAAAAACGCTATGGTATTGGGATTGGCTTTGATAGCAGCTTCTAAAGCTTCGGTGTTGTCATAAGGTATTTTGGTAAATCCGGGGGTATAAGGACCAAAATGGTCACGGGCTTCGGGGTCGTTAGAAAATGAAATAATAGTAGTTGTACGTCCATGAAAATTGCCTTCTGCAACAATGATATTGGCTTGATTTTCGGGAATGCCTTTTTTCTCATAGGCCCATTTACGAGCCAGTTTGATGGCTGTTTCTACTGCTTCGGCGCCGGTATTCATAGGCAGAAGTTTGTCAAAACCAAAATATTCGGTGGCAAATTTTTCATACAAACCCAGTTTGTCATTGTAAAAGGCACGGGATGTCAATGCCAAACGCTCGGCTTGTTCTTTAAGGGCATTCACAATTTTGGGATGACCGTGTCCTTGGTTTACAGCCGAGTATGCCGACAAAAAGTCAAAATATTTTTTATCATCCACATCCCAAACATAAACGCCTTTGCCACGGGTAAGAACCACCGGAAGCGGGTGGTAGTTGTGAGCCCCGTATTTATCTTCGTAAGCTATGGCTTGTTCTTTGCTAAGTTTTTGATTTATAGTTGTATTCATTTTGATTGATTTTAGATTGTTTGGTAACAAATGTAGAAAAATATCAGCAGAAAAAAACTGTTTTTGGTAAAATTTTTTTAAACAAATTACACTTTTTATTGAGGCTTTAAATATTAGTAGATAATGGTAAATGCACAACCTTGTGTATATATTTGGCATTAATCAATATGATTAAATTTCAATCTAAAAAGTTATGGGTAGAGTGTATTTTTGGTTATAATATTGTTTTGTAATGCTTGATTGATTGAATATTTTGAGGCTGTCCCAAAAGAGTAAATTATCTGTTATCCCGAACATAGTGGAGAACCTCATGCTTGATAATCAGCAACCTATAGTTTTTACCAAATCGATTTATAAAATATTGGACTATTTTGTATGTCGTTTTGGTATCAATATTATATGAATTGTTTAATAAAAAATACATTTGAGACCGCCTTGTTCAAGTCAGATACCGGACTTTTATGAAGCAGATATATAAAATATAATTTTCGATTTATTTCTTAAAAAACTTATCCAAATTGACTTGTAAAGAAAAAACATGCGAATAAAAACCGTCGGAACCAATATTGGTCAAAGCATAAGCCACCGATATACCTTTGTATTTAAAACCCAGTCCGGCATTGGGTTGAAACTTGGTGGTTTCATTATCATAAAATTGTTCTTTTCTGAAATTGTTAACCCCCAAACGCACAAAAGCCAATTTATAATAGGTGAATTCAAGTCCCAAAGCAGGATCAATACTAATAATATCGCTGCTGATTAAAGTGTGCATTTTGAAAAATCTGGCGTTAAAATCCATTTCGGCCAACAGATCCAGATGATTGTTTAATGTAAAATTGCGTGCCACACCCAATTGCATTTTTGGTAAGGTCAATTCTATGTTGCCGGGTGCTGATTGGTTTTGTCCGGGGACGGCTTGGGCAATAGCATCAAAAGCATCTTGATTAACCGACCAATAATTAAAGGTAGTTGTTATATCACGCAGCATTAAACCGAATTGCCATTTTTTTAGTTGGTATTGTGCGCCTAAATCAAAACCAAATCCGTAACCGGATGCAAAATCGCCTATGTGGCGGTAAATAATTTTGGCTGTTGCGCCTACATTTAATCCTTTTAAAATATTTTGACGGCCAATAGAAAAATTTAAAGCATAATCTGCCGCCGAAAAATAAGTAATCCGGTCGTAATTGATATTGCCTTGGTCATCAATTAGTTGTGTGGTATTCATAATGTTGTCTACCCCAAAACGAATTAATGAAACACTTATGCCGGTTTTATCATTTAAGTTTTTGGCATAAGCCATATAATCATATTGGGCAATATTGGCAAAATAGGCGGCATGCATCAAGGACAGTTCCTTGTTTTTGACCTGTGATAAACCGGCCGGATTCCAATAACCGGCATTGACATCATTGGTGTTTGCCACCACGGCATTACCCAGTGCCAAAGCGCGGGCATCTACACCAATGTTTAAAAATTCGTTGGAATAATGACGACCTGTTTGGGCATAAAACAATTGTGCTAAACTAATAAAACTAAGAAGTATAATTTTTTTCATCGCTAAGTATTAATCGACCGGAAATTAATAACCTATATCTTCCGCATCTTTATCTAAAACGATTTCTTTGGCAAAATATTTTGTATCACCCAACCAAGGTATTTTCCAAAAGCGTTCGATATACCGTATTTTAACACCTTTACCTTGGTAGTCCACCATTTTTTCAATAACCAGTTTTTCTTTGTCTTCTACAGAAAAATCCCATAAATGGTCTTGTCCCACGCCGGTGCTTAATTGCCCTTCCCATGTTTTGATTATCAGCCCTTTGCGACTAAACTTAATGAGCTTTCCTGCCCGCCAGCCTTCGCTGTAAGGCACATAATAAGCAAAAGCATACATGCCGCCCAAAATCAAACCGATAATTAAAATAAAATATAATATAAATTTTCTCATTTGTGTTTTTTTATCTAACAAAGTTACAAAAAAAAGAGACTGTCTTAAAAGGCTTATTAGAAATAATTTTAGTAAAAAGTAAATTATTAAACTATTGATTTTCAGGCTTAAGATTCCGAATCTCGCACATGCGGGATTCGGAATGACAGCTGATTCACTCTTTTGAGACAGCCTCTTTATATAAAGATTTTATTTTTATTTTACTCTATACCAATATTGCGTTCTTCCCAAAAGCGAAAAGCCGATATAGCCGCGAACTTTAAGTTTATCCGGTGATTCCAATTTGATATAAGCACTGTAAGTCTTGGCATTTTTCGGATCCATTATTTTTCCGTCTTCATAGGTGTCACCGTCTTTTTCCAAATCTTTTAATATAACCAAACCAATGATGTTTTTATCTTTATACTTGGTTTCGCAAGTGCGACAAACACCGTCTTTGTTTTCTTCGGTCAGCAATTGCACTATTTTACCGTAGTATTTATCACCGTCTTTATAAATCTCGATTATGGATTTAGGCTTGCCGGTTTCATCATCAATAGATTTCCATTTACCGGTAACGTCTTGTGCATTGATGTTAAAATAAGCCAATAGAACAAAGGCTGTTAATAATATTTTTTTCATAAGCTTTTAAATTTTAATAATAATTTCAAATTTAATTAATTTTATCCAATAATAAAAATTAATCTATAGCACTCAATAACCATTCCAAAATCAGGATGTTTTGTTTTTATGCCTCAATTGAAGAATGGCCATATTAAGCTCATGTCCTAAAAGTAGAATAAGCGCATTGAGCCATATCATTAGTAGAATAATTAAAAATGCGCCTATAGAGCCATAAAGTTGATTGTAACGAGCGAAGTGATCAATGTAAAATCTGAAAATAAAAAAGCTCAAAATTCCCAAAAGAGTCGTCATAATACTGCCCGGTGATATAAATCGTAATTGTTTGCCTTCTTTGGTACCAAAATAATATAAGACCGATACGGATACTAATATCATGATGATATAAAAGATATTTTTACCCCAAAGTGTCCAAAAATTATAATCTTGAATAAAACCGTGTTTTTGCAAATTATAAACCACAATAATTTCAAAATAAATAACCGCTATAACCGTGATAAACAAAATAAAAACCAATAAAAGAGATATACCCAAAGCTACCAAGTATTGTTTAAACATATTACGCCGGTCAATAAATTTATGAACCGATTCTTCAAAACCGGTCAGTATGGCGTTAACACCATTGGCCATAAACAATACCGAAAGCATTATACTAAAAGACATCAAGCCTTTTTTGGGTTTGGTAGCAATGTCATAAATAATATTGTCCATAACGTCAAAGGTTTTGGGTGGCAAAATATCATGTATAAAAGCAATAAAATCAGTTTGAAAACCTTCAATAGGCACTAATGGTATCAAACTCAATGTAAATAACAAAAAAGGAAACAGCGCCATAAAAAAACTGTAGGCAATAGCACCGGCTCTTACCGTTATAAAGCCGCGAATAATACCCTCCCAATATAGTTGTAAGAGTTCATACAAACTCATGCCGGAAAAACCGGGCACAGGTAAGGCTTGTAATTTTTTCTTAAAAGTTTGTCTTAATTTATTCAGCATTGAACGAGATTGTTTCAAA
>JAMOMQ010000156.1 GCA_027066995.1 Flavobacteriales bacterium | reverse complement strand
TCATGCCTTTTATTTTGTATTTCCCATTATAGGTATACTTATAGTGGTCCTTTTTATTAAATATGTCGTAAAAAATCCCGTTGAAGAAGGAATCCCAGCCGTATTATATGCCATTACCAAATTAAAAGGTCTGATTCCGTCTTATCAAACTTGGGCTTCGTTAATAACAGCCCCCATAACCGTAGGTTTCGGTGGATCTGTCGGTTTGGAAGGCCCTACGGTTATAACCGGTTCGGCGCTTAGTTCCAATTTATCCAGAGTTTTACATCTCAGTCGAAAAGAGCGGCTATTACTCATAGGTGCTGCCGCCGCCGCCAGTATGTCGGCTATTTTTAAAGCACCGCTGGCAGGTATTATGTTTGCTGTCGAAATTTTTAGTCTCGACCTTACCATGACCTCATTAATTCCGTTGTTATTAGCTTCCATAGTTGCTATATTGACTTCTTATTTCTTTATGGGCAAAAACATTCTGATACACTACACTTTACAACAAGGGTTTGTGCTTAAAGATATTCCGTTTTTTTTGCTTTTGGGTATCACATCAGCCACAACATCTATCTATTTTAACAAGGCTTACCAATACATTACACACTACTTTGACCGTTTTAAAAATCCGTTTACCAAATGGCTTATAGCCGGTATTCCTCTGGGACTTCTTATTTATCTTTTTCCCAACCTTTACGGCGAAGGTTATGAGGTGATTAACCACGTGATTATCAACAACTTTCATTATGTGTTAAATCATGCCTCATTTCATATCAATCACAACCATATTTTGCTTATTGCAGTTTTGTTTGTCATGCTGGTTACGTTCAAAGTCATTGCCATGTCGCTTACGTTTAGTGCCGGAGGCATTGGCGGTATTTTTGCTCCCACATTGTTTACAGGCAGTTTGTCCGGCTATGTTTTTGCGCTTTTGGCCAATTATATCAATTTATTCGGTCACCAAATTTCTTATGAAAATTTTGCTTTGGCCGGTATGGCTGGAGCCATGGCCGGTATTTTACAAGCCCCGCTGACGGCTGTTTTTCTTATAGTCGAAATAACCGGTGGTTACGAACTCATGGTGCCCATAATGTTGGTGTCGGCCGTATCTTTTATCATATCCAAAGCCTTTTTACCCTATAATATTTACGCTACTGATTTGGCCAAAATCGATGCTCTGCCTACACACGATAAAGACAAATTTGCCGGTATGATGATAGAATGGGACGAAATCATAGAAACCAATTTCAGTCCCATACACCCCGATATGAATTTAGGTCAGCTTGTGCATCAGGTTATTGAAAAAGCCCACCGCGATATTTTTCCGGTGCTCGACGATCAAGGCAAATTTTTAGGAGAAATATCCCTCAACGATTTGCGAAGCATCATGTTTCATCAAGAACTTTACGATAAGGTTTACGTGCGCGAACTCTTTCACAAAGCCCCCGACGTCATTTTCCGTTACAAAGACCATTTTAAAGACATAATGCGCAAATTTCAAGAAACCGGCGCATGGAATCTGCCCATTGTTGACAACAATTTTAAATACATCGGTTTTATATCCAAATCTAAAATGCTCAGTGTTTATCGCCGCAAAGTATTAGAACTAACTTCCGAATAATTTTTTTTGGGCGTTCCCCTCATTGGCATTCGGGTCGGGCTATCCGTTATATCTTTTTGGCTCAAAAAAGCCAAAAAGGATGCCACTACTATCCCTAACGCGGGCATACCGCCAACGCCTTTGAGTGTAATAACAAATTTACCGGTAAGGCGAGTTGTTTTCTTTAGCCTCTTCTAATATTTGCAAATAAGATTTATACCGGCTCAATGGTATTTTTCCCGCAGCCACTGCCGGTTTTACGGCACAACCGGGTTCGTTGATATGTTTACAGTCGTTAAACTTACAATCTTGTTTGTATTTAAAAATATCAGGAAAATAACTATCCAATTCTTCCGGTTTCATATCCACCACACCAAAGCCACGAATCCCGGGTGTGTCAATAATATGCCCTCCAAATGCCAAATCAAACATTTCGGCAAAGGTGGTTGTATGTTTGCCTTGTTGATGTGCTGTTGAAATTTCTCCTGTTTTCAGTTGTAAAGCCGGATCAACAGCATTGATTAATGATGATTTGCCCGTGCCCGAATGTCCGGTAAACATTGAGGTTTTATCTTTCATCAAAGTTTTGAGTTGTTCAATATTTTGTCCGGTTTTAGCCGATACTTCCAAGACCGGATAACCGGCTTGCTTATAAGCATCCATCAAATCTTTTTTTTGTTTGAGTAATTCGGCCGTATTAAGCAAGTCAATTTTGTTTATTAAAATAACCGCCGGTATGTTATAAGCTTCAGCAGTGGTCAATATGCGGTCTATAAAAAGGCGTGTGGTTTCAGGCTGTATCAAAGTTACCGTTACAAACACCTGATCGATATTTGCCGCCAAAATTTGGTATTGTTTAGACAGATTGATAGACCGGCGTAGAAGATAATTTTTTCGCGGATAAATATGCGTAATTACACCGGTATCTTTTTCGGGTTCCATTTCAAAATCTACCTGGTCACCTACGGCTACCGGATTGGTGGTTTTGATACCTTTGATGCGGAATTTTCCCCGTATGCGACAGGTGATATGATCACCGTTTTCGGTTTTTACATCATACCAGCTCCCGGTCGATTTGGTGACAATTCCTTTCATATAGTTGGCTTATTTTTCAAACAAGTCTTTAAAAACTTGGTGTTGGGTTTTTAAGCTTTCTTGGTGTAAACTTCTAAATAATTGTTCTATAAATTTTTGATTGATATGATTTTCTTGTGCATTTTTAATGGCTTTTTGCAAGATATCCAACCAGCGTTCTTTTTGATAAATGGCAATGTTTTCTTTAAACTTTAAACGTGCAATTTCTTCGGTTTTTTGCTGCCTGTTTTTGAGTAGTTGGACCAACTCTACATCTAGGTCATCAATTTCTTTACGTAGTATTTTTAATGATTTTAATAAATCGGGATTAAATACTTTATCATTAGGAATCACCAGGTTTTCAATCAAATTTTCCAAAGATTCGGGTGTAATTTGTTGACGGGCATCGCTCCACGCATTGGTCGGGTCAATATGGGTTTCAACCATTAATCCGTCAAATTTAAGTTGAATGGCTGTTTGGGCAATATCAAAAACATTTTCACTTTTACCGGAAATGTGCGATGGGTCGTTGATAATAGGCAGATTGGGGAATTGTGTTTTTAAATCGATGGGTAACTGCCACAAAGGTTCATTGCGGTAAGGCATTTTTTTATAGCTTGAAAAACCACGATGTATGGCACCCAGTTTGACAATTCCTGCTTTTTCAATTCGTTCTAAAGCGCCCATCCACAAGGCTAAATCGGGATTAACCGGATTTTTTACCAAAACAATTTTGTCAATACCTTGCATGGCATTGGCTATTTCTTGCACGGCAAACGGATTGACAGAGGTGCGGGCGCCAATCCATAATAAATCAATATCATGTTGTAATGCCAGTTCTACATGATTCGGGTTGGCAACTTCTGTAGCCGTTAAGAGTCCGGTTTCGGCTTTGGCTTTTTGTAGCCATTTGAGTCCTATGGCACCCACACCTTCAAAATTGCCGGGACGTGTGCGTGGTTTCCAAATACCGGCACGCAGAATATGTCCGCCGGCATTTTTAACACCTTGAGCGGTTTCTAATACTTGTTGTTCGGTTTCGGCACTACAAGGACCGGCAATGATTAAAGGGTTTTCACCGGATAGTTCTTGTAACCAAGAGTGATATTTTTTATCTGTTGTCATTTCGCAAAAATAATCAAAATTTATACAATTAAACCTAGCTGATTCATCAAAAGTAATTCATAAAAAAATGGTAGTTTTGCAAAAGTAAAATATATAGACAAATGAATATTGAAAATATACTGACTGATAAGATTGTGCAAGGTTTTAAAGAGATTTATAATCTGACCATTGACAAACCCGAATTGCAAGCCACGCGTAAGGATTTTGAAGGCGATGTAACCTTGGTGGTTTTTCCATACGTAAAACAATTGCGTAAGAACCCGAAAGAAGTAGCGGAAACGATTGGGCAATATCTGAAAGAAAATGTGCCGGATATAAAAGACTATAATGTGGTAGGTGGTTTTTTGAATTTGGTGATTGACGATGCGCATTATACCCGTTTTTTAAATGATATTTATGCAGACAAAAATTATGGATTGACACCTGCAAAGAATGAAAAAGCCATGATGGTGGAATATTCTTCACCCAACACCAACAAACCTTTGCATTTGGGTCATATCCGAAACAATCTTTTGGGACACAGTATCAGTGAAATATATAAAGCCACCGGAAAACCGGTGATTAAAACACAAATTATCAACGATCGTGGTATTCATATTTGTAAATCGATGCTGGCTTGGCAAAAATTCGGTGCAGGCGAAACCCCCGAAAGTAGCGGATTGAAAGGTGATAAATTAGCCGGAAAATATTATGTCAAATTTGACCAAGAATATAAAAAACAAATTGCGGAACTTAAAGCGCAAGGTTTATCTGAAGAAGAAGCCAAAAAGCAAGCGCCTATTTTGTTAGAAGCTCAAGAAATGCTGCGAAAATGGGAAGCCAAAGATCCGGAAGTGATGGAATTATGGCATAAAATGAATCATTGGGTTTATAAAGGCTTTGACCAAACTTATAAGGATTTAGGCGTAAGTTTTGATAAAAACTATTATGAAAGTGAAACCTATTTGCTTGGTAAAAAAGTAGTGGAAGAAGGATTGAAAAAAGGTATTTTCTTTCAAAAAGAAGACGGTTCGGTTTGGGCGGATTTGTCGGCAGAAGGTTTGGACGAAAAACTTCTGCTTCGTGGTGACGGCACTTCGGTTTATATGACGCAAGATATTGGAACGGCTATTAAGCGTTTTGAAGATTTTGATATTGACAGCCATATTTATGTGGTTGGAAATGAGCAAGATTACCATTTTCAAGTTCTGTTTTTAATCTTGAAAAAATTAGGTTATGATTGGGCCGATAAGCTGTATCATTTGTCATACGGAATGGTAGAGTTACCACACGGAAAAATGAAATCGCGAGAAGGAACTGTGGTTGATGCAGACGATTTAATGGAAGAAATGACCAATACAGCACGAGAAATTTCACAAGAATTAGGTAAGTTGGAAGGTTATAGCGACGAAGAAAAAGAACGTTTATATCGCATCATTGGCTTGGGTGCTTTAAAATATTATATCTTAAAAGTTGATCCGAAGCGAACCATTATGTTTGACCCGAAAAAATCAATCGATTTTCAAGGAAATACAGGTCCGTTTATACAATATACTTATGCGCGTATTCAATCCATATTGAGAAAAGCTCAAGATTTACGATCGCAGGATTATGCCATTGAGGTTTTACATCCCAAAGAAAAAGAAGTGATCAAGCAATTAGAATTATTTCCATCGGTGATTGCCAATGCAGCCAATCAACAAAATCCGGGTGTAATAGCCAATTATGTGTATGATTTGGTCAAAGCTTATAACAGTTTTTATCAAAGCGTCCCTATTTTGGCTGCCGATAGTAAAAACGAACAAATATTTAGGGTAAAATTATCGGAAAAAGTAGGTGATACCATTCAAAACGGCTTTAAATTATTAGGTATTGAAGTGCCGGAGCGGATGTAGAGAAGCGTTGAAAGTTAAAAGTAGTGTCAGTTCTAGTGATTTTTTCGAAAGTATGAGAAAAAATAGTATCGAGAACAAACACGGGTATTATGCCGGATGTTGAAAGTTGAAAGCGACCGAAGGAAGTCTCGAGAACAAAGTGATTCGGGATTAAAAGTTAAAAGTAAGGTTACAGTGAATTTTATATCCTAAGCCGTAATATCAAATTATCATATAAATTAGTCCAATATTTTGAACTATTTATAAACCGGTTTGGTATAAAAATTGTGTCGAAGTGACGGATTAAAATTAATTAATAATTAATATGCCTAAATACTTGGGTGTTCCTTAAGTGTCTTAGGTGGTTTAATAAATCAACACTTGGGTGTTCCTTAGGTGTCTTAGGTGGTTTAATAAATCAACACTTGGGTGTTCCTTAAGTGTCTTAGGTGGTTTAATAAATCAACACTTGGGTGTTCCTTAGGTGTCTTAGGTGGTTTAAATGTTTTAAATTTGTAGAAATGAAATATATTTGGATACTATTTTTATTATCAGCTTGTCAAGGAAACGGACAGCAAACAAAACAAAAGTTATCAGTTATGAAACCAAAAATTGAGAAAACCGATCAAGAATGGGAGCGTATATTAACGCCGCAACAATTTCATATCCTGCGCAAAAAAGGCACCGATTTGCCCGGAACAGGTAAATACACCTATCATTTTGACAAAGGAGTTTACAGATGTGCAGCATGTGGCGCACCTTTGTTTTATTCTGATAATAAATATGAAAGTCATTGTGGCTGGCCGTCTTTTGACAATGCTATTGAAGGCGCAATCATAATGCAACCGGATTATAGTCATAATATGATTCGCACCGAAATTTTATGTGCCAATTGCGGCGGTCATCTAGGACATATTTTTGATGATGGCCCGCAAGAAACCACAGGTAAACGCTATTGTGTAAATTCTACTTCACTTGATTTTGAAAAGAAATAGTGTCGGTAAATCAGAAAAACATATCATTTTCTATTATCATACCAGTCTACAATCGTCCGGATGAAATAGATGAGTTGTTAGAGAGTTTGACCCGTCAGAGTTTTAAAGGTTTTGAAGTGATTATAGTAGAGGACGGTTCAAATATTACTTGTAAAAAAGTTGTGAATAAATATGAAAAACAACTCCAAATACGATATATTTTTCAAGAAAATAAAGGCCCGGGAATAGCCCGTAATACAGGTATGCTACAAGCTCAAAGCCAATATTTTGTTATATTGGATTCAGATGTTATTTTGCCCGACAATTATTTGTCTATTGTTAATAATCAATTGCAAAAAAAATTTGTAGATGCTTATGGCGGCCCGGATGCAGCGATGGATAACTTTACTCCGATTCAAAAAGCCATTAATTATGCCATGACATCGTTTTTGACAACCGGTGGCATACGCGGTAAATCTGAAAAAGCCGGTAAATTTTATCCGCGTAGTTTTAACATGGGCATTTCAAAAGAAGTGTTTCAAAAAACCGGAGGATTTTCAGAGATGCGTTATGGCGAAGATATTGATTTGAGCATTCGTATAATGAAAAACGGATTTAAGACAGCTTTGATTCAGCAAGCTTTTGTTTATCATAAGCGCCGCAACACATTAAAAAGTTTTTATCATCAAGTAAAACATTCCGGTGAAGCCAGAATAATTTTACATCACAAACATCGCGGTTCTTTAAAGCCGGTTCATTTTTTTCCCGCCTTATTTACAATAGGCTTGGTATTGAGTGTTTTGTTGTCTTTTTTAAGAATTTATTGGTTATTTTACATTTATCTTTTATATTTTCTTTTATTGATTATTGATGCATTTAAACAATACAAATCAGTAAAATTAGCTTTGTATTCCGCAATTGCTTCAGTTGTTATGTTGACAGGATACGGATGGGGATTTATTCAAACTTTTGTCAGGCGACAAGATGAAAATAAAAAATAGGCTGCCCGGTTTTGAGCAGCCTATTTAATTAAAGACGGATATTATTTATTTTTTGATAATTTCAAAAGCCGTTAGATTATTATCAATAATGGCTTTTACATAATATACACCTGTATTTAAATGACTTACATCAATAGTAAGTTTGGCTCCGTTAGGAGTTAAGTGTATAATTTCTTTACCGGATACATCAAAAATACTAACCGCTTGAATTTCAGAATCGGCAGAGATATTCAATTGATCGGTAACAGGATTAGGATAATATTTTAATCCTTCTATGTTTTGATCTGATAAGGCTTGAACCGAAGGATCAAAAGCACAAATACCAAAATCGCCAAAACTGTTGTTTCCATATTCATAAACTCTGACGTAGAAAACATCACCCGGATTTTGATTGGTTAATTCAATTTGTGAGAAATAACCGTCTCCCGAATCGTCATCACAATCTACTTCTGTCAAATTGCTACAATCACCGGAATAAATGGCCATTACAGTATCAGAAATATCACTACCGGCTACTTCGGAAGTTGTAATGGTAACAGCACCGGAAGCAGGTATGGTTACTGTAAACCAAACATCGCCGCCACTGCCATAAGCATAAGTTGATGAACAAGACGGAACGGGAACACCGGAGTCGTTGGCATATTCATTATTGCCAATAATAGGATTGCCACAAGCACCGGTTGAAGATACAGGTATGTCTATAGCATCAATACAATTATCGTTTACAGGAGGTTGGGGTGCCACTTCAATACCTAATTTAAAAGAGCCCGCATTACTGCCTTCGTGCCATACTTGTAAATAATAAGTATTGCCTGCTGTAAGTCCTCTAATGATATGATTTGAGTCAGCATCTTCACAAACAATTTCGTTGCCGCCACAAGCATCATATAAGGCTATTTTTAAATCTTGTCCGGTATCACCTGAGGTGATAACATTAATATCCGTTACATTGGCAGATAAAGTAAATTTATAAAATAAATCTTTGACGGGCGTGTTGGCGCAACTAGGGGTTATACCGCTACCGGTTGCAAATTCTGTATTGCCAATGGTTTCATTACCTGCCGAGGCACCTTCGGGATATACTGCAACTGTTCTGGCGTTAGCACAATCATTGTTTACAGGTGGATCGGGCATAAATTCTAATGCAATGGTAAATTCTCCGGCATTAAAATCATCATGCCAAACTTGTAATATATATTCTTGTCCGCCGGACAAACCTGTAATTATTTTTTCACTACTTGCGCCTTCGCATACCAATTCGGCACCACCGCAACTGTCATAAATAGCAGCTTCTATTTTATCTCCTTCGCTACCACCTGTAATAATTTTGAAAGTTTTATTAGGTGGTAAAATAAATTTATAAAACAGATCGTTATTGGTTCCAACATTATCACAACTCGTGTGCATACCGCTATCCGTAGCAAATTCTGTATTTTGACTGACTTCATTACCGGCAGATTCGCCATAGTTATATATATCTAGAGAAATGGCATTGGCACAATCATTATTTTCATAAGTAGTAAAGCTTGAAATAGGGCCGACAGCATTACTGGTATTACTACCACAATCCGACATAATATATATATCATAATTTTCGGCAGGAGTTAAACCGCTTATCTGATAAGAAGGTGTAGTGACATTTGCAATATTTGTATTGGCTGAAAAATCAGGAGTAAAGCCTTGTGGTCCCCAAGTTATTAGCCATCCCGATTCTGAACCTCCGGGTGTCCATGAAACATCTATAGTTGTCGATTGCGGATTAACTACAATATCAGTGGGAGGTGTGCAACTTACAAGTTCCACCGAAATGTCATCAATATAAATATCATTACCATAAGCCGAAATACCGTTTAAAGCAAATTTAACGGTTTGGTTGGCATAAGCGGAAATATCTACACTATATTTTGACCAACCTGTAGATCCGTTATATCTTGATACGGGATTTCCAACATCAATCCAGTTTGTGCCGTCATAAACTTGGGCTTGCACTCTATCGTCTTTGGTGCTATAACCGGTATCATGATAGATATAAAAACTTAAAATGATAGCATCTATAGTATTGGGTAAAACAATATTAGGAGAAATAAACTTAGCTTCTTTGCCTGAAGAGGCTGAGTAAGCATTAAATCTTAACATATTATTACCACTATGAGCGGTTGCAGTATTGGGATGATAACCATGATCTTCAACGGTCCAAGTGGCATTGGTTGTAGTTTCGACACTATAACACTGAGGTAAGTCGGGAGGAGTAGCAGATTCTAAGTCTTCTAATATTGGTAAGGTGCTGATAGGGGCACATTCGGTTGTAAAATCAGGACCTGCTACTATGGAGGAACTGCCATCGGCACCACAATCTTTGGTTAATTGCCAATTGTAAGTAGTTGACGGATTTAAACCTGACAGCGTATAAGGAGAAGTAGCTGTAGTGCTGGCTGTTGTCCAACTGCTGGTACCGTCTTCTTTATATTCTAATGTGTAAGTACCTGAATTACCACCGGCATCTGTCCATGAAAGTATAGCCGATTGATCGGTGACACTGTCAACATTAAGTCCGGTAGGATCTAAGCAGGTAGGCGCTTCTTTTACGATAATATTATCAACATGAGGATTGGAGTAACCGTACACACTGGTGCCTCTAAAAGCAATATTTACTGTAGCTTGTCCGGCATAAGCCGAAAGATCTACGGTGAATTTGGTCCAAGAAGAAACTGTAGATGGTGTTGTAAAAACATTGGTATAATTGGATCCATCGGTAGATATTAATATTTCGACTGTGTCAGATCCGCTACTATCCCAATACCAGAAATTAAGTTCGGGATTAGTGGCATTACTGAGGTCAATATTTGGACTGATCATATCCGCTGTAGTGCCACTAGAAAAACTGTAATCATTAAAGTAGGCGCAATAATCACCTTCTTGAGCATTGCCGGGCCCGTGTTCATCTCCTTGATCTATTGCCCAGTCATGGGTGCCGTTAGTCAAAGTCCAACCTCCGGGGAAAGTTCCGCCGTTTTCAAATCCTTCGGTGAAATAAGGACCGGCAGCCGGTGCTTGATAATAGGTTTGAATACCGCCTATTTCCACTTCAAAAGTATTGCCGCCACATTTGCCGTCTAAAAAGTCGGGACCACCAAAAGTCCAATCGGTTTGAATCATGGTAGCTGAGGCGGGTGCTCCCGTATTTCTTTTGGCATAAGAGTCTTTATATTCCCAGTATTTACCCGAACCATCTTCATTGGTAATACCGAAAATATCAATCACGGTATTGTTAGCATCTACGATTCGAAAGGCATCATCGCCATTGCCTGAAGCAAAGCTGGTTTTTTCTTTGGCTTTAGAAGCTGCAGACGGAAATTCTGACAAGAAAGCAGCTTCATCTGATGCGTTATATACATAAACATAATCGTTAGTAACAATGCCAAAAACCGATAAATCAAAAGTGCTGGAGGTGTTAAAACCGCCACCGTTAGATTGTTTTTGTAAAGTGAATTGACTAAAATCAACTTGCCCTTGAGCAAATATTTCAATCATTTTGGGATTACCTCCGGAACATGTGCCGTCTACTATAGTTGTAATAACCGGCGTTTGTCCAAAGCTAACTGTGGTTATAAATACCAACAGCAGTAGGTAGATTTTTTTCATAATTTTTATTTTTTTGAGTTAATCTATTCAAATTTATGTATTTTTTTTTGCAGGAAAATATATTAGAACTAAAAAACCTCATTAATATAATAAAAATGTATTTTTTTACTATTATTTGTTGAATTATTGAATTATCTTTAATAAAACATCAATACCTCTTTTTATTATATTTGATTCATTCAACTTTTATTACATAAATTTAATTTTAAAATTCTTTTGCTTTCACATTATTATCTTAATTTTGCATATTATTAAAATTTGAATTATGGAAATAGCCTTAATCTCTCATGATGGAAAAAAACCGGAAATGGTTCGTTTTATTATGGAACACAAAGATGAACTCTTGCAAAAAAATGTGAAAATTATAGCTACCGGCACAACAGGTAAATATATTGAAGAAACCGGTTTAAAAGTCACAAGAGTATTATCAGGTCCGTTAGGTGGTGATGCTCAAATAGGGGCTCGCGTTGCCGAAGGCAAAACACAAATGGTTGTATTTTTTAGAGATCCGTTGGACAAGCATCCTCATGAACCCGATATTTCTATGCTGATGCGTTTATGTGATGTTCATAATGTGCCTTTGGCCACCAATCCTGCCACTGCCAATTTGTTGTTCAAAGCTGTTTTTGAAGATTAAATATTTATGTAATTTTTATTACTTTTTCGCTTTTTTCTTGTAATTTGTTCAATAATTGACGTTTTTTTGCTAATAAATCTTAAAAAAAAAACAAAATTAGACTTTTTAGATACTTATCAATCATTAATTTTTTATAAAAAAAATATTTAAGGCATTTAAAAGTAAAATTTAATTAAGAATAAATTAAATAAACTAACAGTTTGTTCAATTTTCAATAAAAATAGCTCATTGTATTTGAATTTTATTAATGTTTTGTAGTTTTGGATTATAATAATTACAAACAATAAAACATTAATTTTATGCAGAAGTATTACTTAAAAATCATGTTTTTGTTGGCATTGTTGTTCAGTACAACCTCATATGCGCAACAAAAAGTGTATCCAAAATTTATTTCTTTGGATCAATCACAAAAATTTACCATTAACAAAGCCGTAGATTTATTAAAATCGACTTATCAAGTTTCTAATGATGTTGATTTTGTCGAGTTAAGACGTGAAACAGATCAGATCGGCATGCAACATGTAAAATTTCAGGAATATTACAAAGGTATTCCTGTTACATTTGCACACTTTTATGTGCACGCATCCGGTAATCAGATTAAATCGTTAAACGGTGACTTTTTTCAAGTTGAAGGCATAAACGTGACGCCGCAATTGTCAAAGCAAGCGGCATTTAATCATGCCTTGGCAGCCGTGGGTGCCAGTCATTATATGTGGGAAAATCCGCAGGAAGCAGCTTTAATGAACTATCAAAAACCGGAAGGTGAGTTGGTAATTTTACCCGATTTTCAACATAAGAATTCTAAACGGCAAGCACAAGCCAAATTGGCTTATAAATTTGATATATACGCCACAGATCCGCTTAGCAGAGCTTATATTTATATTGATGCACAAACCGGCCGGTTGTTGTACAAAGATGCTATTATCAAAGATGCTGTGGCCGATGGAGGAGCTGATACCCGGTACAGCGGTCATAAAACCCTTAAAACCGATAGCTACAACGGTAGTTACCGTTTGCGTGACTATTCCAGAGGAAACGGTATAGAAACCTATAATATGCATACTGGCACCAATTATAGCAATGCTACTGATTTTACAGATGGCGATAACAATTGGTCGGCCTCAGAATATAACAACTCGGCTAAAGATAATGCTGCCTTGGATGCTCATTATGGTGCTCAAATGACTTATGACTATTGGATGACCAAACACAATAGAAATTCATTTGATGGTAATGGTGCCGCTATTAAGAGTTATGTTCATTATGATGTTAAATATGATAATGCCTATTGGAATGGTAGTGTCATGACTTATGGTGACGGTAGCGACACTTATTTTGACGCTTTGACATCTTTGGATGTAGCCGGTCATGAAATTGGCCATGCTATTTGCTCTTACACGGCGGATTTGACTTATTCTAATGAATCCGGTGCTTTAAACGAAGCCTTATCCGACATTTGGGGAGCCTCTATTGAATATTTTGCTGAACCCAATAAACAAACCTGGTTGATAGGTGAAGATATTGAACGTCGTAGCGGTCACGCGGCCTTGCGTTCAATGAGTGATCCTAAATCGGAAGGACAACCCGATACTTACGGTGGTACCAATTGGTATACCGGATCGTCTGATAATGGTGGTGTGCATACTAATAGCGGTGTAGCCAATTATTGGTATTATCTTGTTTCTGTTGGAGGTAACGGTACTAATGACAACGGTGATGCTTATGATGTATCCGGTATTGGTATTGATAAAGCCGGAAAAATTGTTTACAGAGCTGAAAGTGTTTATATGACTTCAAGTACTAATTATGCCGATGCCAGAAGCTATACCATTCAAGCCGCCAAAGATTTGTATGGTGCCGGCTCTGCCGAAGAACAAACTGTAACCAATGCCTGGTATGCCGTTGGTGTAGGAGCCCCTTATGGTGTGGTGGCATATTGTTCTTCTAAAGGTAACAGTGTCAGTGACGAATATATACAAAAAGTGCAATTAAATACCATAAATAACAGCTCTGACGGAGGTAATGGTTATTCAAACTTTACATCTATTTCTACTGATTTAACAGTAGGACAAACTTATACCATTACGATTACACCCAAGTGGACAGGTACTGTTTATGATGAAGCTTATGCTGTATTTATTGATTATAATCATGATGGTGATTTTGACGATGCGGGTGAAACCGTATGGACTAAAGCAGCCTCAAAAGACACGCCGGTATCGGGTAGTTTTACAGTGCCCAGTTCGGCTGCACAAGTAGCGACACGCATGCGTGTTTCTATGAAATACAATGGTATTCCTACAGCTTGTGAAACTTTTGATTATGGCGAAGTGGAAGACTATACCGTTAATTTGACCGGAGAAACTGCCGATACGCAAGCACCAAGTGCACCAACTAATTTGACAGCCGGTAATATTACCCAAACTACCGTCGATTTAAGTTGGACGGCATCTACTGATAATGTTGGGGTAACGGGTTATGAAGTATATCAAGGTTCTTCTTTATTGGGGACTGTTACCGGCACTAGTGCCAATGTCACCAATTTAACTGCTAATACGACTTATACTTTTTCTGTAAAAGCAAAAGATGCTGCCGGCAATGTATCTGCTGCCAGTAATTCGGTGACCATAACCACGCTCTCCGAAAGTGCCGGAGGTAGTTGTGCAAGCACTATAACCGCTTTCCCCTATCATGAAGGATTTGAAAATACCTTAGGTGCTTGGTCACAGTCATCAGCCGATGATTTTGACTGGACCGTAAAATCCGGATCGACACCATCATCCAATACAGGCCCATCGTCTGCTGCAGAAGGTAGCTATTATGTATATATGGAATCTTCGAGTCCTAATTATTCAAATAAAAGAGCTATTTTAACCGGTCCTTGTTTTGATTTGTCAGGAAAAACAACGGCAACTGTCAGCTTTAAATATCATATGTATGGTGATGATTCTAAAATGGGAAGTTTAGCTCTTGAAATATCTACCGACAAAGGCGCTTCGTGGAGTAGTATTTGGAGTAAATCAGGAAATCAAGGCAATGCTTGGTATACGGCTTCTGTCAATTTGGATAGTTATGCAGGAAAAACCGTTTCATTACGTTTTAACGGTGTTACAGGAACTACTTGGCAAGGTGATATGGCTGTTGATGCCTTTAATTTTGATGCTTCTGAACAAGCTGCTTGTGTAGCTACAACTTTATCAATTACTTTTGATAATTATCCTGAAGAAACCAGTTGGGAAATCAAAGATGGCAGTGGTAATGTGGTTTACTCGGGTGGAACTTACGGTTCTGAACCCGATGGTTCTACTAAAGTTATTAATATGTGCATAGATACCGGTTGTTATACTTTTACCATGAAAGATAGTTATGGAGACGGTATGTGCTGTTCTTACGGCAATGGTTCTTACACCTTTAAAAAGGATAGTGACGGTACGGTATTGGCCTCAGGCGGTTCGTTCCAAAGCAGTGAGAGTACCGACTTTTGTCTAAATACTAATGGTTTTGCTGCATCTGACGAAGCAAAACATGAAAATATGCAAGATATAAGTATTTATCCCAATCCTGTGAAGGACATAATGATGGTTTATATTAAAGACCAAAATATGAGCACATATACCATATTGAATATGACCGGACAAATTGTAGCTCAAGGTCAATTTAATACTCAGACTATCAATGTAAGTGCTTTAAAATCTGGTGTATATTTTATCAAATTTAACAGTGATAAAAAATCTATTACACAACGATTTGTCAAAAAATAGTTTTTTAAACAAATCATCTCTATTAAAAAAACCGCTTTGGAATTTTCCGGAGCGGTTTTTTTAATATTACACAAGTATTTTTTGTATTTTTGATTATAAATAAGCTTAAACTATGTTGTATTTTAAATTTTTATCAATTATTATTGTTTTTTTTATGACAAATTTGACATTTGGACAATATGCGGCAACAGATATGCGGCATTATTTTAAATTTGAGGCTAGTGTTTTGAGATATTATACCTCGACCGTATCGGATCATAGTCATGATTATAGTTTTCATGACAACGGAAAACAATTTATTGCTGTATGGGGTTGGGATTTTGACGAAAAAAAATATTTAGGTTTTGGTGCAGGATATAGTGATTTTGAAAATGCCAAAGGACTGTCTGCATTTGGTGAGATTAATTTTTTTGTGTCCAATTCTTATCTCAATCCGTATATTGGAGCCAGGCTTGGTTACTCCCGTTTTAAACCTGAAGTTTTGGATAGTCAAAATGATATTACAGCTACTTTTTTAACCGGCTTACAAATACGATTTGGGGTTTACTCATATACGGCTTTATATTTGCAAACGGGCTTGCTATACCAACAAAAAACTCTGTTTTTTCCTTTGACATTAGGAATTAAATTTTAATACCAAACCGGTATATATTTTTCTCTTATTATTTATGGATTTTGTAAAAAGCAAAAATTGTAAAAATCCAACCGATAATTAAGAAAATACCACCAAGTGGTGTTATAAACCAAATGCTTTTGGCCGGAACTACATGTAAACTAATTAAGAAAAGTGAACCCGAAAAGAGTGTTATGCCTGTCAAAAAACTGTGACTAATCATGATTTTGTTTCTTCGGCTTATTTGTGGATAGGCATTGACAGCCAAAACAGCTAATACATGAATCATTTGATAAAACACGGCGGTTTTATAATTCATTAAATCATTTGCACTCATAAAAGACTTAAATGCATGAGCCCCTAAAGCTCCAAAGATAACTCCCAAAGCGCCATAAATGGCGGTCAAAATAAGTGTTTTTCTTATCATAATTATAAGTTTTTGATATATTTTTTAGGTGTAATGCCAAATTTCTTTTTAAAAGCCACTACAAAATGAGTAGGAGCAGAGTAGCCCATTTGGTAACTGATTTCTTTCACACTATATTTTTTACTCATTAACAAATGACGACCTAATTCCAATTTGTAGTTTAAAATATATTTATAGACGGGTTCGCCGTATATTTCTCTAAAGCCGTTTTTTAAGATATTAATAGGTAAGCCTACCTGTTCGGCAAGTTTGTCAACCGGCGGTGGTTCATTGATATTTGCCACTAATATTTCTTTGGCTCTTTTGATTTTTTCTACATTTCGAGCATCTTTTAGATTAGGACATTTATCTGTAGCAGGTTGGTGTTTGATAGTGTCAAAATAGTAGGTGAACAATTCTAATATTTTGGCTTTGATATAGATGTAGTCAAATTTATTTATTAACTCACGATTGTATATTTGATTTAAAATGATTAATTCATTGGCAGTTAAAGGGCGTCTATTATACAATTTTTTATGTTTGTTTTGCGGACGTAAAAAGTTAAAGTCAATAGCAAAATCATCCAATAATTTATGTATGGATTCTAATGACAGAAGTATGGAAAGCATTTTGGTATTAGGTGATATTACGGCATCAATGGGGATTAAATTTTTAGGATTAAAAAATAATAACGAGTGTGTTGCCGGAATTTCCAACTTATGTGTTCCTTTGATGATATGAAAATGAACATTGCCATCCAAAGTAAAATGAAATTGGATATGCAATTGCTTTTTTTTGGTATTATAGCGGATATTATTATCCGATGTATTTAAGGTTTTTAAAATCAAAAAACCTTCATCGATATTAATTTCTTTAAAAAAATTACTCATGATTATATAGATATTCCAGTTGTAAAACTTTGACAAAAGTAATATTATTTTATCTTAAAGGTATGTTAAATTATCAATAAATTTAAATTTTCGATATTAATTGTTCGTTTTTCGATATTTTTATTCCGGTCTATTATCTATTTTTGTCATAAAATTATAAGAGTTGATAACACCTATTAATTTTTCATAATTGAGTATATTTTGGTTAATACAAAGCCTTCTGCTACTGGCGGAAGGCTTTGTGTTTTTATCATGATGTTTTTTTTAAAAACTTGGTATTGTATATTACCAATCTTCAATCCGGTGGGCGTCAAATTTAAGGAATATAAAAAGCATCAGTGTAAAAGCCCAAAGCGAAGAACCGCCATAGCTTAAAAACGGAAGGGGAATACCAATGGTTGGGAATAATCCTAACACCATTAACATATTTAAAGCATAATGTGCCAATAAAATGCTGATAACGCCGTAAGCTAAAATTTTTGAAAATTTTTGTTTTTGCCGTTCGGCCAAAAATACCAAACGAATGAGTAATAAAGTATATAACAGAACAACGGTCATAGTCCCTAAAAATCCCCATTGTTCTCCTATAACCGTTAATATCCAGTCGGTATGTTGTTCGGGTATATAATCTCCTTTGGTTTGTGAGCCTTGTAATAAGCCTTTGCCTGATAATCCTCCTGAACCAATGGCAATCAATGCCTGTTTTAAATTATAGCCGGTACCTTTATCATCTCTTTTTTTACCCAATACAATTTCAATACGATTGCGTTGATGTGGTTTTAAAACTTTATTAAAGACTATATTGGTGCCTAAAACGGTTACAACGGAGAGCGTTAATAAAAATCCGGTTTGTAACCAAAAAATTCTTTTTAAACTATAATAAGCCCAAATATTTGTTATGATAAACAGTAGTAAAATGGTAATTAAAACCGGTTTTTGTCCAAAATAAATAGTGGTAATAAATAAGCTGGCCATTAATAAAGCGAATAAATAGTAAAAAATGGATAAACCTTCAATGTATAAAACTAAAAATAGTGCTAAAAAAATAATGGCGGAACCCAAATCGGGTTGTAATAAAATTAAAAATACCGGTGTTAATATAAGCACTGAGGCTTGTAACAAATTCTTAAAATTGGTTATTTTAAAATCAGGCTCGGTCAGTAATTTTGCCAAACCTAAAATTGTCAGCAATTTGACAAATTCTGCCGGTTGGATGCTAAATGAACCAAAGCGAAACCAAGATTTATTGCCATTGATATTGGCACCTACCAATAATACTAAAATTAATAATACCAATCCTAACAGATAGAGTAGGGAGGCATTGTTTTTAATGGTTTTTATGGGAATAAAACCTATCAAGATAATTAGCAAATAACTAAATGCAAACCACAGGCTTTGTTTGCCGTAAAATGTTTGCAATAAACCGGTGTGTTGCGCATCATAAGTTGCGGAATAGATGCTGACAATACCTATAATTACCAGCAAATTGAATAACAATATGCTAATCCAGTCATAATCGAAAAAACTTGCTTTTCTACTGCTTTTCATATTGTTTGAGTTGATAGGTTTCAGTTAAATCCGTTTGTAATATTCTTTGTAACAAATCTTTACGTGTGATATGTCCGCGTAAATATTTTTCGATAACCAATGTGGCAATAGGTGCGGCAATAGTGGCTCCATATCCACCGTTTTCTACAAAAACCGTCACAGCTATTTTCGGATTCTCTTTGGGCCCAAATGCCATAAATATAGAATGATCCGGTAGTTTGACAATTTTGCCGTTGATTCTGGTTTTGTTTTCACTTGTCCCCGTTTTACCACACAATTCTATGTCTTTAAGTTGGCTGTATTTGGCGGTTCCTTTTTTATAGACATTGGCCATGCCATTAATAATTTGATCAAAATATTGGCGGTCAATATCTGTTTGTTTTCTAATCAAATAAATACTGTCAATGGCCTGATCGTTTTGACCAATAGACTTAACGGCATGCGGGGTGTAAAAGTAACCTCTATTGGCAATAGCAGCTGTTACATTGGCCAGCTGTATTGGTGTGGTGAGCACTTCGCCTTGACCGATACCATTTGAAATAGTATAGGAAGCATACCATTTACCTTTGCCGTAATACCGGTCATAAAATCGGCTGTCGGGGATAAACCCTTTAGAACCCACCGGTAAATCTGTATGGAGGTATTGACCCAATCCGAATTTTTTTACATAGGCATTCCAAGTATCGAGACCTTCGGCCGGGGTGTCATAATGGTTGATAATATTTAGATATGATTTTGAAAAATATGTGTTACAAGACTTTTCAATAGCCCAGGGTAAAAAAACTTTACGTCCGTTAGCACCGCAATGGCAAAACATGTGATTGTGTCTGCCATAATTAAATCCGTGATTACAAACAAAATAAGTATTAGGTTGTATGACTCCTAATTGCAAACCAATGAGTCCGTTGAGCATTTTAAAAGGTGATCCGGGGGGGTATTCGCCTTGTAAACCTCGGTCTAAAAGAGGATTGTTGATTTTATCTTTAAAGAGTTTATTAAAATTTTTTGAACTGTTACGTCCACTCAAAAATTCAGGCGGAAAGCCGGGAGCTGTTACCAAAGTCAGTATTTGACCGGTTTGTGGCTCTATGGCTATAATAGCACCGCGTTTTCCTTGCATTAAGGAATCGGCAAATTCTTGTAACTTTATATCTATGCTTAAATGCAAGTCTTTTCCTACTTGGGCCAAGGTGTCATATCGTCCGTTTTTATAACTACCGATTTTTCTGTTAAATTTATCTGTTAAAAAGTAATGGACACCTTTTTTTCCTCGCAATACTTTTTCGTATGATTTTTCAACACCTGCTTTACCAATAAGGTCACCGGGTAGATAAAAAGGATCTTTTTTCAATTCGCGTTCGTTTACTTCTCTGATAAAACCCAAAACATTGGCCGCTGATTTGGTATGATACTTTCTGATAGCACGCCTTTGGATAAAAAATCCCGGAAATTTATATATTTTCTCTTGTAAAAGAGCCACTTCGTTTTTGTATAGTTTAGGCACAATCAACGAAGCTTTGTTCCAAGAATAAGTTTTAGCTCTTTTTAATGCTTTGATTAATGCTTCTTTGGAAAGATTAGTATATTTTAGAAATTCAGTTGTGTCAAAAGCCTTTATTTGTTTAGGAACAGCCATAATATCATATACAGGTAGATTGCTGACCAATAAAATGTTGTTTCTATCGTAAATATAACCGCGCTCCGGAATAATATATTCTTTTTTTACGGCATTTTTTAAGGCCAAATCCTTATATTGTTGATCTAATATTTGCAAATAAAACAGTCGCCCTGTAATAATAAGGGAAATTACAACTATTAAAAAGATGAAAACTAAGGATTTTTGATTCATTTATTTTGTGTATTAAAAAAAAGATAATCAATCAAAATGAAAAAAAATAAACTTAAAACCGAATTGATAAAGATATAGCCTAGCTTGGAAATCAAGAGTTTTAAATTAAAGGATTCCAGCCCGTAAATTAATAGTTGACTTAAAAATATGAACGTAAAATAATAAGCTACTTTTTGGGCTATTCCCAAATTAGAAACTCGTATTTGATCCAAGTCTTGTGTCGGGCCTTTGCCGATTAAGAAATAAAATTTTCTGATATAAACGACAAATACGGCAGTAGCTGCAAATACACCACCGGTATGATTAGTAATGTCGAGCCCCAGACCTAACAGAAAAGCCATAAACAAAGATTGGATTTCATTTTTGTAAACCGGTAGTATCAATAAAGGATATAAAAAAATAATAGGTGCATAGGTGCCAAATAGTAAAACCTGATTAAACCAAACAGCTTGTAGAATAAAAAATATTATAACCAATATGATATATTTGATATTATTTGACATGGCCGGGATTTTGTTTAAGTGAATCTATTTCCTTTTTGTAGCGATTTTTAACTACAAAGACTGGGCCTATATTGGTCATATCTGTAAAACTTTTGATTTCAATGACATAACTTTTTCGTCCCGGAACCGTTTTAAAGTCGGTTATACTACCAACCGGTATGCCTTTTGGAAATATACTGGACAAACCACTGGTGATAATGGTGTCCCCTTTTTTAATTTTGGCATCAACCGGCATGTCGGTAATTTCAAAGTTATTAGGCCCGGTATGTGGCCATTGTAAAAAACCGGTGTAATTGGTATGTGCCAATGCTACACTTATTTTAGAACTTTTGTTCAAAATTGAAATAACCCGAGCAAAATGTGCCGATGTTTTCTGAACAACACCGACAATACCATTGGTGCTGATAACCCCCGATTCGGGCATAACTCCATCCTTTTGCCCTTTGTTTATAATGATGCTGTTATGTTCCAAATGATATTGATTACTCAAAGCATAAGCCGGGATATAATCAAATTGTCCCGGAAGTGCAGGGCCGGATTCGGCTTGCTTTTCATTTAACTGTTTTAACAAACGGGCATTTTGTTTAAGCAGGCTGTCGTTGTGCTTTTGCAAATACCAATGCCGGTTGATAACATTTAATTTTTGTTGTATGCGACCACTGATAGCCGTTTGCCAATCATTGGTTTTTACTTGTGCATAGTGATGCGTCTTTACAATTAAAAGCAATGAGATCAGTTCTAACAAAATAAAGAATAAAAAACTTTTCTTTGCGATTAGTAATCTCAATAACTTTATCATCTACAATAACTTAATGGTGACACCTTAGGCTTAACGTAACAATATAGGTTTGTATTTTTTAAAATACTTTAATGCGATACCTGTGCCACGCACAACCGCCCGTAACGGATCTTCCGAAATATATACGGGCAAATCGGTTTTTTCCGAAATACGTTTGTCTAAACCACGCAGTAAAGCGCCGCCACCGGCTAAGTATATACCGGAGTTATAAATGTCAGCAGACAATTCGGGTGGTGTTTTTGATAAGGTTTCCATAATGGCATCTTCAACACGCAAAAGCGATTTGTCAATGGCTTTGGCAACTTCTTTATAGGACACAATGATTTGCTTGGGTTTACCGGTCAACATATCACGACCTTGAATGGGAATATCATCCGGCGGATTTTCCAGCTCGTCCAATGCCGAACCTACTTCTATTTTGATGCGCTCTGCGGTTTTTTCACCAATATGTAAATTGTGTTGGGTGCGCATGTGGTAAATAATATCCGAAGTGAATACATCACCGGCAATTTTGACCGATTTTTCAACGGCAATACCGCCTAAGGCAATTACGGCAATTTCGGTAGTTCCACCCCCAATATCAATAATCATATTACCCTTGGGTTTGGTAATATCCACCCCCATACCGATAGCGGCCGCCATAGGCTCATGTATCAAATAGACTTCGGTGGCATTGACTTTTTCGGCTGAATCACGCACCGCACGTTTTTCCACTTCTGTAATTCCCGAAGGAATACAAATAATCATTTTCAATTTGGGTTGAAACAAACGTCCCTTTAAGGTTGGGATGCTTTTAATCAACTCTTTTATCATCATTTCCGAAGCTTCAAAATCGGCAATAACACCATCTTTTAAAGGCCGGATAATTTTTATATTCTCGTGTGTTTTGCCTTGCATTAAGGCGGCTTCCAAGCCCACGGCTTTTAGTTTGTCTTTTCTGATATCTTTGGCCACTATAGAAGGACTATCCACCACGACTTGATCTTTATGTATAATCAAGGTGTTGGCAGTGCCTAAATCTATGGCTATTTCCTCGGTCAGAAAATTAAAAAATCCCATATTTCGCGTTTATTTGTTTTGTAATTTTTACGGTTAACTCTTGAAAAACACAAATTTAAAAAATATTTATGGAGTTTCTGTAATAAAATTTGTTTTTTTTCGTCCTGTGTCTATAATCTTTTGTAAATTGAAATCCATTTACAAATTTTGTTTGTGTATCTATGAAAAGTCTGATTTTTGAATTGTTAGAAAGTTTAAAGTTTGCAATTAAATCATTGAAAAATAATTTATTAAGGACAGCTTTGTCTTTATTAGGCGTCAGTGTGGGGATTTTTTCTATAGTAGCCATTTATTCGGCCATTGATGCACTTAATGACACAGTGATGAGTTCTATGAACAAATTTGGTCAAAATACTTTGTATATAACCCGTTTTAGTTTTACCGGTAATGCCAAAGTGCCGCGTTGGAAACGTAAAAATTTTCCCTTTCCAACGATGGATGAATACAAATTTTTATCCGGAAATCTGTCTAAAAATGAAGTCAAAGCCGTGACTTTTCGTATTTTTATGCCGGCCACCAAGCTGACAGTACCGGGAGGAGAATCGGTTACAGGTGCGGAATTGATTGCCGATGGTGCAGAATTTCCCAATATTCAGGAATTGGATTTTGCTTCCGGTCGTTTTTTTAACAAATCTGAAGAAGCGCATGCCGCACCGGTTATTATCTTAGGTGCTGATTTAAAAGAGGCATTATTCGGGTCAAAAAAAGCATTGGGGCAGACAGTCCGGCTTTATGGTAAAAAAATGAAAGTTATCGGTGTATTGAATAAAGAAGGTGAAGGGGTAGGACCAACCAATGATAATCGTGCATTTATTTCGAGTAGTTTTGCGCGAACAATAGTAGCTCCAACCAAATCGTTTACGGCTATTATTGTAGCGCCACAACCTACAACGGATATTAAAAAATTAACCGATAAAATAACGGTTTTATTACGTCAAAAAAGAAAAATCAAACCCGGAGAAATCAACAACTTTTTTATCAACAATATCAATACGGTTAAAGATCAGGTCGAAAAATTAACCGGCGTGTTACGGCTTGGGGGTGGTTTTTTAGCTTTGTTTTCATTATTAATCGGAGCCTTTGGTATTGCCAATATTATGTTTGTGTCCGTTAAGGAACGCACTAATCAAATTGGTATTCAAAAGGCTTTGGGTGCCAAAAATTCTTTTATTCTATGGCAGTTCCTCTTTGAGGCTATGTTTTTGTCTATGATTGGTGGTATAATCGGTATTCTTTTGGTTTGGGCAGGCACGCAATTGCTTTCACAAATTACAACATCCTTTACCATAACATTGAGCTTTAAAAATGTTTTGATAGGTTTACTTATTTCTTCCGTTATAGGTATAATTGCCGGTTTGTGGCCTGCATGGAAAGCCGCCAAACTTAATCCTGTTGAAGCCATTAGAACGGGTATGTAATTTTTTTAAAATATGCCCTTTTTAATGAAAAAATAAACAAACTTTTCTCAAGGCTTTGAGATAATATCAAAATGATATATGTTTTAGTCCAATATTTTATTTTTTTACTTATTCGACGGTGAAAATATACGCTTGTAGCTACGGCAATTACTGTTTTTTTCTCCTTGGTCAAACCAAATCCCAAAGCTTCGGGACAAATATTTTGGATTATTTTATAAATCGATTTGGTATTATTTAGGGCTTGCTGAAAAGCTCGGAAGTGCAATAGATTTTTAATTTGTGAATTGCAGATGTATATAGATACTTCAAAATGAACAAGTTGAAAAGATGTTGTGCTTCCGAGCAGCAGAAATATTAAA
>JAMOMQ010000155.1 GCA_027066995.1 Flavobacteriales bacterium | reverse complement strand
GTTGCAAGATAAGGGCAAAATGGCCTTAGATGATATTGCCTTAGATTTGCAAATGCCTGTTTCTAAGACCGCACAAGTTTTATTAAATATGGAATTAAACAATATTATTACCGGATTGCCGGGTAAATTTTTTGAAATTTTATAATTTTATGATAAATTAACGGTTTTTAAATATTTATTATCACTAATATTTTAATTATTGCAAAATAAATTATAACTTTGCAGTGACAACAACACAAATTATTATGAATAATGAGCTTTTTCTAGATATTAGAAAAACGGCTACCGTCAAAATTAATTTAAACAATCGTATTGACTATGCCAATAGCTATATTTTAAACTTGTTGGAGTATAAGCTTACCGAATTTGTAACGCAACCACCTAGGATTATCTGTCATGAAGACATGCCGGATATCATACACGATATTATCGGTGGTTTTATCATGGACTATAGAGAAGGTATTGCCGTGCTAAAACACAAAACCAAAAATAACGACTTTTTTTGGGCATTTACCCATTATAGTCCTTTATACAAACCTGATGGTAGTTTTGAATCTTTTATTACCAGACGCAAACCTTTGCCTGCCAAAAAATTAAGTGGCAATTTGGAAGATATGAAATACCAGATTACGAAGCTGTATAAGATCCTTAAAGAAATAGAACAACACACCGGCATTAAACAAGCTCAAAAATATTTAGAGGGTTTTTTAGAGTATAAAGGTTATAACGATTTGGAAGCTTATTATATGAGTTTTTTCAATTTTGATAAAAAAGAATTGGAAGAATACTTTTCTATTGATGAAAAAACACCCGAAGAAAAAATCAGAAAATACACCAATATTATTGAATTATTTTAATGGGGAATAAATTTTTATTTGGCCATTTTAATAGCATTGTCAAACAGTTCGGTCAAACTTAAACCTGCGGCTACCGCTTGTTGTGGAAAAATAGAAGCTTGTGTCAAACCGGGCACCATGTTTATCTCTAAAAAATGCGGCACATTATCAACCAAGATATATTCGGCACGCGAAACTCCATTGAGATCCAGCACTTCATAAACACGACGCGCTATCGCCTCCACGTTTTGTTGGATTTTCGGGGGCAAATCAGCAGGTGTAATCTCTTGTGATTTACCCAGATATTTGGCTTCATAATCAAAAAAATCATTTTCTGAAATAATTTCCGTAACAGGCAATACTTTGGTTTGACCGTTAAACTTGATAACGCCAACAGACAACTCACGGCCATCTAAAAAACTTTCGATAATGATTTCCTTATCTTCTTTAAAAGCCAAATCAATGGCTGCTTGCAGGTTTTTAATATCATAAACCTTGCTAATGCCATAACTACTACCGGCGCGGTTAGGTTTTACAAAACAAGGCAAACCGGTTTCGGTGATTATTTTGTCCAAATCAATAGCATCTTTTTCGTGTAAAAATACCGATTGGGCTGTAGGAATACCATAACTGCGCAAAACAGCAATAGTATTTTTTTTGTTAAATGTCAAAGCCATTTTGTCAAAAGCAGCAGATGTATGTGGGATACCGAGCATCTCAAAATAAGCCAAAATTGCCCCGTCTTCGCCCGGATGACCGTGAATGGCGTTAAACACCACATCAAAATTTATTTTTTGACGGTTTTTGACAAATGAAAAATCATTTTTGTCAATAGGATAGTTTTTATTGCCGTCAACCACAACCCAAGCATCGGGACGGATATGAACGGCATAAATTTCATATTTATCCTTTGGCAAATGGTCAATTACCGTTTGACCGCTTTGGAGCGATATCTCATATTCCGAAGAATATCCGCCCATAATAACTGCTACTTTTTGTTTCATTGAGATAATTTGATTAGACAAAATTACAAATTCTTTATTTTTTAAATATTTGTTGCAATTGCCGGCGTTCTATAAACCAGACCATTAATATATACATAAACAAAAGGACTAATTTAACCGGATAATTGTCATTAAAATATTTAAAAATAACAAAACCGGTCAGTGCCGACGAGGCAACATAAAAAACAATTTTTATACTTTCATAGGGCACTTTATAATACTTTCTACCCAATACAAATGATAAAAGACTCATACTTCCGTAGGCTGCCAAAGTAGCCCAAGCAGATGCCATATAACCTATTTTAGGGATAAACAAAACGTTAAACACTATAGTTATAAGGGCACCTAATATAGACAAATACATGGCATAGCGGGTGCGGTCCGTGAGTTTGTACCAAACCGATAAATTGTTATAAATACCAAATAACAGATAAGCCGTCAATATGATAGGCACTATCTGCAATGCTTTTAAATAAACGGCTTGACCTATCAGCAAACGGGCAATAACATCTAAAAAGGTCATGATGCTTACCATAAAAACGGCTCCTAAAATGGTAAACCACAATAAAATATGGGCATATTGTTGTTTGGCATTGGCTTTTTTGTGTTGGCTGAAAAAGAAAGGTTCTGCGCCTAATCTGAATGCCGTAACATATAAGGACATCAATACGCCTATTTTATACACCGCTGCATATATACCCATGGTTTCTTTGTCTAAGAGACGCCCTATTAACAATTTATCCAAATTTTCATTGGTGGCATAAGCCAGTCCGGCTATCATAATGGGTATGCTGTAATGTAACATTTTTTTGAGTAAGTTTTTGTCTAACCCCAAACTAAAATGTCTTAAAACCGGTAAAAACAAAACAAAAGTTAAAAAGCTGGCAATCAAATTGGCAATAAAAATATAAATAACCTTTGGATGTGTGCCATAAAGACTAACCCAACGGTTGGCAGATAAAAAGCCGGATGCTATCATTTTGGGAACGCCCCAAAGCAATAAAACATTTAAAATAGCATATACGCTGATGTTGAATATCCGGTAAAAAGCAAATCGCAACGGCCTGTGTGTTACTCTCAAATAGGCATAAGGTATAACAACCAAAGTATCTAAAATTAATATGCTAATAAGGATAAGGTAATAGGTTTTATTGATTTCCAAAAAACGAGAAATACTATCGGCAAAAAGCAAAAAAATACTCAAAAACAACAAACTGTTGATCAATATGGTAGTAAAAGCCGTTTGTGCAACCTTAGTATTGTCTTTGTATTTGGTAAAAAATCTGAAAAAAGCCGTTTCCATGCCCAATGTCAGCAAGACATTGAAATAGGTGGCATAAATATAAAATTGGGTGTTGTCAGAATAAGCAGCAGGTTTAAGAATACCGGTATGCAACCTGACTAACAAGACGTTAACCAGCTTGGGCAATACGGCGGCAATACCGTAAATAGCGGTGTCTTTGGCAAATCTTTTGACTAAACTCACAAGGTTGTTTTAAAAAGCTAAATTTATAAAAAATAGTTGAAAGCATAACTGATACCTTATTTAATCAAGTAAAGACGCATTATGTAAATTGGATCTACCACGAATTTAATACAAACTGCCGTTAGTTGATGGTTAATATGTGGTTACTACGAAAAAAAACCGCGAAAATCCGCGTCATCCGCGTCAGAAAAACCGTTGCGCAGCAACTACGTAATGCCTTATCGGAATTTTTTTTTGTCACAGAATTTATTTTAGACGCAGATTTATATTAGATTACGCAGATTTGCACAGATTTTGTTGCTGCGCAACTATAAGTATAATCGGTAGCATACAGTATTCAATCACGGTTTGACTGTAATTAATTTACTGTGTCCCCAAACATGTTTGGTATAACGGTTCAACATAAGTTATCCAATAAAAAACAGTAGAACCGAAAAAGTGGTTAAGTGTCCCGGCCTAAAGTCGGAATGTGTTGAAGCTTCCACCAAAGCATAGCAAAGCCCCCAATCCAAGCCAAAGCTGCTACGAGCGGCACGCCATAAGAGGTTCTTGCATAAAAATAACGACGAAAAAGCGTAAAACTATCTGCTGTTTGAACGAAGCGACAGCGGAGTGAGTTCAGATAGTTTAGCGTTGAGGAGATTATTTTTGCAAGGTTCTCTTCAGGCTTGATTTTTTGTCTCTTTTGTATCAAGACAAAAGAGAGAGAGTTTATGAAAAATCTATATTTGACCATATAAAAAAAGTTTCTATCCGAATTTAATCCAAATTGCTGTTAGTTGATTGTCAATCCGGTTGCTACGCAACGATTTTTTTTTGACGCAGATTTACGCAGATTTTGTTGCTGCGCAACTATAAGTATAATCGGTAGCATACAATATTTAATCACGGCTTGACTGTAATTAATTTACTGTGTCCCCAAACCCGTTTGGTATAACAGTTCATCAAAAAATATTCACTTAAATAACAGTAGAATCTATAAGTTTTATAAAAGTTTAAACTAACTGTGTCTTTTAGAGTATCCCGACCTTGTTTTGGGATGTGTCGATAAACCGTCACTGAACATGTTAAAGTATTGGTCATTGTTCCGATATAATACCAAAAAGAAACGAAATATTGAACTCATTTGTATGTCGTTTTGGTATTAGTATAAAGTTTGCGCATCTTTCATTTATTTTTTTATGTAAATTTGTCTACAATCATTTTACTATACTTATGATAAAAAAACAATTATTACCGTTTCTTTTAATCACCTTATTATTTTCAACCAATCTTCAGGCGCAGGAAAAGAAAACCAAGAAGATAGGTTTTTACGGTGGTTTCGGTTTAAGTTTGGGCACAGGTTATACTTATATCAGTTTGCAACCGGGCGTTATCTACAATTGGCAACCCAAATTTAAACTGGGAGCCGGTGTGCAATACACTTACTTAAAATCGAACAAAGCCTATTACGGTGTCAATTACAGCTATAATATTTACGGATTTAATACCATGGCCATGTATTATCCAGCCAAGGAGCTGGAAATTACCGCCGAATATGAAAACTTATATGTCAAACAAAAATACAATGGTGTAGAAAATAATTTTTGGTCACCGGCTTTGTTTGGCGGTTTAGGTTACCGGTATGGCCCTGTGGTAGCTGGTTTTAAATTTAATTTTTTATACGACCCCAAAACCAGTATATACCAAGATGCTTTTATACCTTTTATCAGAATTTACATTAATTGACGATGAAACCATTATACACCTTATTATTTATCCTGATATTTACCGTCAAGTCCGCTGCGCAAGTCAATGATTTATTGGTGCCCCGCCCTATAGATACAACAGCTTTGCCTACAGAAACCTTATATCTGCAAGTCAACAATTTGAGCTTTATCAAAAACAACGAATATTTTAATCTTATAGCCGACGGCTACACACTTTTAGGCAATAAATTACATCCTCAACTTTTATATAAACCCGACCCGCACTACCAACTAAAAGCAGGTATTTGGTTGTTAAAATACTATGGGCGAGACCGTTTTAGTGAAGCTATCCCGACGTTTGCATTGGAAATAACAACCGGAAAAAGCCGTTTTTACATAGGGCAATTATACACTGAAGACAATCACCGTTTATCCGACGAAATTTATGATTTTGAACGCCAACTCGACGCACGCAGTCTTGAAAACGGCTTACAACACCGTTATAACAGCCGGCATTGGCAAACCGATACCTGGCTGCAATGGGAGCACTTTATTTTTAAAAACGACACCCTGCGCGAACGGCTTAACTTCGGGCAAACCACCACTTTTAGAACCCAATATAAAACTTGGCAAATTCGTATTCCGTTACAAATATACTTGCAACATCGCGGCGGACAAATCAACCAACGCGGCAGTTATAATGCCGGACTCAATAATGCCCTGGTTATAACCAATGCCGCCTTGGGTTTATCCCTTTACAAAAACCAAATTTTTAACACCAAGATACAACTCGGATTACAATATCAATACTTTATGTATTCCCTCAATTCCGGTAATCCCGAAGAATTGATTTTCACTTCCGGACATGCCCAAAAATGGGCTGTCCAAGTTCGTTACAAGCACTGGCAAACCGGTGTCAGCTATTGGCTTGCCCATAAATTTGTGGCGCCCAAAGGCAATGATATGTATCAAAGCATCAGCCGCCGTGTTGATAAATATCTCGATGCCCAAAATCAACCCGTCAATATATTTCGTTATCATACCGAGCCCCATCGTCAACTGCTGCGCTGGAACACCCGCTACCAAAAAGAAATATTCCGTCATTTACAACTCGCCTTTGCTATCGATGTGTATTATCAGCTCAACCGTGCCGGGGTTCAAAATCCCGCTTATACCTCAACCGTCCAAAACCAACTCGATTATGCCATGGGGCTATACCTCAACTATCGTTTCGATTTTAAACTGGCCAAAATCAAATAAAATTTCTCCCATTCAAAAAAATTTAGATACATCATAATATCTTTATAAATAATAAATTTCAATATTAGGGCGTTCCCCCGACATAGTCGGGGTCGGG
>JAMOMQ010000154.1 GCA_027066995.1 Flavobacteriales bacterium | reverse complement strand
CGGTTCGTCCCAGTGTGCAACACTTGATTGACATTTCTGCCGACGACGAAATGGTTGATACTTATACCATGACTTTACCCCAAGCCAACGTTTACGGTAATGTGGCTATTTTGAGAACAACCATCAAACCTATTATTCGTTATGCAACCGGAACCAACTCTCGAACCGGAGAACCTTCTCCTTTCCGTGCAGTTGCCGGTCAAGAAAAAATTGAAAGACAAGGTAACCGTGTTCACGTATTCGGAACTTTGATTCGTTCACATATCACTCCTGAAATCGTTGAAGTAAACGAAGGAGATATCGTTACTTTCCACTTGACAAACTTGGAAAGAGCCGAAGACGAAACCCACGGATTTACCGTTGATACTTACGGAAAACACGGTTCATTCGAGCCCGGAAAAACCGCTTCGTTGACTTTTGTAGCCGATAAAGCCGGTGTTTTCCCTTATTATTGTACAGAATTCTGTTCTGCATTACACCTTGAAATGGAAGGTATCTTATTGGTAAGACCAAAAGGTTACAAAGGTGGTCCTGCCGGTGCTATGGAAGAAAAATTGACCAAAGAACAATTGGCAGCCTACAAAAAAGATTACGAGAAAAAACTTAAAGTTATCAAAGAAACCGGTGATATTATCGGTGGTGTTGTTGATTACTTGAAGAAAAATCATTATGAAAAATATCCTTATGTAAAAGCCTTGGTGCAAGATGCATTAGACCAAATGGCCAAAGCCAAACCGGCTGAAGAAAAATATAAGAAGTATGCAAAAGAAGGCAAATGGAAAGATGCTTTCTTGTGGGCGGAACAATACTGGCAATACCAAGTTAAAACCGCTGACGTTGGTTTAAGAGCTAAAAAACTGTTAGACGAGAAATTGGCTCAAGATAAATAATATATAATAGTATAAATCTAAATTAAATTGGATTATGAAAAAAATAAATAATATATCTTGGTTGCGTATTGTAAGTGCGACCATGTCCTTAATGCTTGTTGTAATGTTTGCTGCCAGTTGTGGTGGTGACAACAAGGAAGGAAAAAAAGCCGGTGCTGCAGGTGATGTAGGTGCACCGAGAGGAAAGGAATCTTTCCAAGACATTGTAAAACGTAGAGGTTTAAACGAAGACGATGTTTTAGCTGCTGTTAAAACATATACACCCGATAATGTAAAAGACGAAGCAATAGTAGCCAACTCAGGAGGACAAGAAGGTAACCTGCCTACTTATGTAGCACCTTCTATGCGTATGGTAAAATATGTTCCGATTAATACCCGCCAGCCTTATGCAGGTTTCGGTTATTCGGAAGAAACCATGAATATTATGAAAGACGGTTTTATCGATGGAACCGAAATTCTTTGGGGTGACACCCACCACCCGGGTTTCTCTGAAACCGATGCAGATTATGATGGAAAATGGTTAGTTATTAATGATAAAGCTAACCCGCGTATGTATGTGGTGGATTTGCGTGACTGGTCGGTTAAACAAACCGTTCAAAACCCGATTTTCCGTTCCGATCACGGTGGTGCTTTCTTTACACCCAATTCTGAGTATATCATGGAAGCTTGTCAATATCCCGCTCCTTTTGACAGAAAATACTATCCTTTAACCGAGGCCAATTATAAAAAATATTGGAGAGGAGGTTTGACTTACTGGAAATTTGACCATGATAAAGGTAAGTTATTAAAAGATCAATCATTTACTTTTGAATTTCCTCCTTATACCCAAGATTTGTCAGATGCCGGTAAAGCAGCATCTTACGGTTGGGGTTTTACCAACTCTTTCTGTTCCGAAGTTTATTTCGGTGGTATCATGCAAGGACGTCCGCCGTTTGAAGCCGGTTGTTCTTCAAGAGACGTTGACTATTTGCACGTAACCAATTGGAAAAAAGCCGAAGAGTTGATCAAAGCCGGTAAAATCGGTAAAAAGAAAATCAACGGCATGCGTGTAGTTACCATCGAAGAATCTATTAAATACGGATTGCTTTACTTGATTCCCGAGCCTAAATCACCTCACGGTGTGGATGTAAACCCTGAAGGTAAATACATCATTGTAGCCGGAAAATTGGATTCACACGCCTGGGTATATAGCTTTGATAAAATCATGAAAGCTATCAAGGATAAAAAATTCGAAGGTAAAGACGATTACGGTATTCCTATCATTGCTTTGGAAGATGCTTTACACGGTAGTGTGGAAGTAGGTTTAGGACCACTACACAACCAATACGACAGCCGTGACGGTGTGGTTTACACTTCAATTTATGTAGATTCACGTGTAACCAAATGGGACTACAAAAACTTGAAAGTTTTAGACTATGTTCCTTCACACTACAACATCGGTCACTTGGTTTCTTATCACGGTGACACCAAAAAACCTTTGGGTAAATATTTGATCGCTTTAAACAAATTATCAATCGACCGTTTCAATCCGGTAGGACCTTTGCACCCGCAAAACCACCAATTGATAGATATTGCTGCCGAGCACCCCAAATTGATTTACGATTTGCCGTTGCCTATGGGAGAACCGCACTATACGGTTATGATGAAACGTGACTATTATGAGCCCAATGCAATGGAAGCTTATCCTGTGGGAACCGATATTACAAAAATGACTAAATCTAAATATGCCACTGAAGCAGGTAGCGAGAAAGTGGTTGAAAACGGCAATACCGTTGAAATTTTCGGAACTATAGCTCAAGGAGGCAAAGTAACACCTGCCGATATCAATGTTAAACAAGGACAAGAAGTTATTTTACACTTAACCAACTTGGATACCGACATTATGGGACATTATGTTTACGAATTGATTTCGTATGACAAAATGTATCCTTTTGCCCCGGGTGAAACAGCCACTATCAAATTCAATGCTGAAAAAGCCGGTATTTATCCTATTGTTATTGATCAACAAAATAGTCCTGCAAAACGTCAATTGGTAGGACACTTAAATGTTAAGTTTGATCAAGAAGCCGAAAACAAACGTGTATTGGCACTTACCCAACGTATCAACTGGGATAATAAAATGCAAGCATTCAAACCTTCGGCTATCGAGTTGAAAAACATGTTGCCGGGTGAAATTGAATTCTTGAACTACGGTTGTAACGCATGTCACAAATTCGGAGAGCCGTTTAACGGACCCGACTTGTTAATGGTTCACAAGCGTAGAGATGACAAATGGTTAAGAGAGTGGATTTTGGATCCTGAATCCAAATATAAAGATTCTGATATTGAAGCCATGCGTCAAACTTTCAAATTGGCAATGCCTAACCAACATGTTGACCCCAAAGATGTTGACAAGTTGATTGAGTATATGAAAGCTAAATCAGAGCAAGTGATTAAAGAAATGTCAAAATAAGCTTTAATTACTTCAAACATAATATATTGGGCTGTCTTATGGGCAGCCCAATTTATTGAAAAATAATCGTTAAAATGTTTGATTGTTATTTAAAATCATTATAAATTTGTGTAAAATTAAAACTATATATTATGAAGGACAATGCAAAGAAATTTAAGCTGTTGTATATGATTTTAGGTCTGTTAGGTACAGGCTTAATCGTTGCAACTTATTTTCTGCCTATTTGGTGGGTGGCGCTACAAAGTATTCAATATCCCAAAGCCATGTATCCCAAAGGAATTCGAATTGAGTTTAAATACGATGGTGTTTACAACGGTTGTAAAGGGGTGCGTGAACGTGAAGAATTGGCTATGGATGCCGGTGCCGATTGTTTGATTGAAATGAATAAAATTAATCACTTTATTGGTATGTATCCTATAGTGCAAGGAGTGAATGATGTAGATGAATTGGGTAATCATGTCAAATATCCAGTATATGCCGGTGATAGTATTCCCGACGATAAAATACCCGGGGCTTTAAAAATTTTGGATGGTATCATGCGTAATGCTCATATTGCATTTATTGTTTTGGGTTTATTTGGTTTGCTGTTTGTATTTGTGCCCAACAAAAAACTGTCTTGGGCGGCCATATTAACAGCTTTGGCACCGTTCTATTTCTTAATTATTTATGTTTATTACCTCTATTGGTATGGTCACCATCTCGGTTTACACGGAGGAGGTGCTTTTAACGGAATCAAACCTTTTATGCCTACGGTTTTCGGAGAAGGTAAGGTAGCCCAATTTACTACCATGTCTTATCCTTATGTAGGGTTTTTTGTAGGATTGGCCGGTTTTGTATTATTATTGTTAGCGGTTAACTTTAAAAATAAATATTTAAAATCCTTAAGGACACAAAGCAATTAAACAATTTTTTTTAATTATTCATTTTGATTCTTTTTATAATGAATCAAAATGAATAATTTTAAATTTTACTAGTGGTATCTAACAAAAATATTTTTTATGAAAAGTATATTTGCTTTTTTATTTTTTTTCTCTGTTTTTAATCTATTGGCACAAGTTGACAAGTCTTATGAGCCCGGATTAAAATCCGAAATAAAAGGTTTTGCCGGATCAAAAGAAAATATGCAAAATATCCAACCTTTGTTAGATGCCTTAAAACCAGGTGATACTTTAAAGTTAAAACCCGGTTTTTATTATGGTCCCGGTCATATTAAAACGCCTAATGTTACTATTGACGGACAAGGTCATGCCACTATTTCGGGGCGTAACTTGCGCTCGGTGTTATATATAGAAGCACCCAAAGTAACCATACAAAATTGTCATTTGATTGAGTCCGGCGATTCGCCTGATAGAATAGACTGTGCTATCAAGGTTACCAAAGCCAATGAGTTTCAAATTATTAATAACAAAATAGAAGAAACCCTGTTTGGGATTGATGTTTTTTGGTCGGATGGCGGGTTAATAAAATATAATGATATTACTTCCATTTCGCGTAAGCCCAAAGGACTCAAGGGAGACGCCATACGCTTTTGGTATTCTAAGCACAATTTGGTGCAGGAGAATTACTGGCATATGGTTAGGGATATGGTGGTTTGGTATTCTTCCGACAATCAATTTGTTGGTAATAGAGGCGATGGCAACCGGTACAGTATACACTTTATGTATTCGCATAATAATCAGATTTCTCATAATCATTTTTCAAATTCATCGGTAGGTATTTTCTTAATGTATAGTGAGAAAACCATTATGAATAACAATCTGATTGAAAACAGTCAAGGCGTAACCGGTATGTGTTTGGGGATGAAGGAAACGTCTTCCAATCAAATTATAGATAACAAATTTTTATATTCCGCTCGCGGTATTTATATTGATGTGTCGCCTTTTGTGCCTTGGAAAACCAATACTATTTCTGGCAATGAAATTGCCTTTTGCAATACAGCGGTTGAATTTTTAAAAGATCAAGAAGGCAATGTTTTTAGCGAAAATATGTTTCATGACAATTTGACACAAGTATTTATACAAGGAGGAGGATCGGCCAACCGCAATAAATGGATTAACAACTATTGGGGCGATTATGCAGGTTTTGATAAGGACGGTGACAATATCGGTGATTTTCCGCATCGCATATATGAATATCATGCCCGCTTATGGCGGTTTAATAAAAATATAAAATATTTTTATGGTACACCTATTTTGTCTATCTTAGATTATTTGGAAAAATTGGCACCTTTTTCACAACCGCAATTTGTGCTAAAAGACCCCAAACCTATTTTTAATTTGGAAGAATTTAAAAAGAAACGGCATAAACGCTGGAAGGTTCCGGTAAAAGAAGCTATAAAAAAATAATATGAGAGCCATAGAACAAATGCTTATTTTGCAACAACAGCTCAATGATACCACCAGTGGCAAAGGCTGGGAGCAAGGTATGACCAACAAAGGGAAACCTATAGATTGGAAACGTTGCATTTATTTGGAAGCAGCCGAATTGGTCGATTCTTATCCATGGAAACACTGGAAGAACATTGATGCCGATCCGGACTATGACAATATAAAAATAGAAGTAGTGGATATTTGGCATTTTGTAATGTCGGAAGCTTTGCGTCAATATAAGATACAACAAAAGGGAAGTATAACTGGTTTGGCTGATATGATGGAAAAATTACCACATTTTGAAGCATTTCAATCAACTATTACAAAAGAACCTTTACCGGTTTTTGAACAAATTGCCAGTGTTGAAGACATGATAAAAACTTTATTTTTGCATGATGATATTACTCGTATAACCGATGCTTTTTTTAAAATGGCCTATGATTTAAGAATCAATTTAGATGAATTGTATCAATTATACACCGGAAAAAATATTTTAAACCGGTTTAGACAAGAGCACGGTTATAAAGAAGGACATTACATAAAAAAATGGAACGGTGAGGAAGACAATGTGGTTATGCAGCGCATTATGCGCCGTAACTATCCGCTGACACCGGAACGTTTATACCAATTATTAGAAACTGAATATCCCAATAAATAAAAATTTTACTTATGGCGGCAACCAATACCAAAATTAACAGAAGGCAATTCTTAAAAGCAA
>JAMOMQ010000153.1 GCA_027066995.1 Flavobacteriales bacterium | reverse complement strand
GAAACTTGGATATATACAGCGGCATATAATGTGACCCAAGCAGATATAGATGTCGGTCATTTTGACAATCAGGCGGTTGTATCGGCTCAAAACAATTGTGGAGATACTGCCCAAGACCTGTCCGATCCGTCGGATATCAACGGAGATGCCGTAACCATTACGAATATGGTTCAATGTCCTGAAATCACTTTGGAAAAAACCGGCGTATTCAACGATGAAAACGGCAATGGTTTAGCCGAAGTGGGCGAGACCATTACCTACCGGTTTACCGTGAGCAATACCGGTAATGTTACCTTACATGACATTAGTATAGATGATCCTATTGTAGCGGTAGTTGGAGGTCCTATTAGCATATTGGCACCGGGAGAGACCAATAGCAATACCTTTACGGCTACGTATGTGATTACATCGGAAGATATTGAGGCCGGTTATGTCACTAATCAAGCGACTGCTATCGGTTATGATCCCAATGATGCACCTGTAACCGATTTATCCGACAATCCGCAAACACCGGAAGCAGATGATCCGACGGATATAGTCACCATTGGCGTTATTATTCCCGAGATATTTACGCCTAATGACGATGGCGTCAATGATACTTTTGAGATAATAGGTTTGGAAAACTTTAAACAGGTCAGTATTAAGATATACAATCGTTGGGGTAATTTGGTTTATGAAGCCGATTCATACCAAAACGATTGGGAAGGTCTGTCCGAAGGAAGAATGACCCTTGATAAATCGAAAAAATTACCCGTTGGCACCTACTTCTATGTATTAGATTTAGGCCAAGGTTATAAACCTGTAACAGGATGGGTGTATTTGGATAAATAAAATTAGAGCTCCTTCGGGAGCTTTAATTTTTTAATGAAGAAAACCAAATGTAATAAAAAATCAAGACGAATTAAAAAGCCTATATAAATTAAGATTATTTTTTAAAATATTTTCCTAATTGATCATTCATCAGTTCATTATAAATCCGATTGTAAGCAAAAAGTTTTAAATCATCCAAATCGTTTAAAGTTAATCCGGTAGTCTGTATGATAGGCAAAATTTTTACCCGTAAAGTTCCAGGACTTCCTTTAAGCCATTGGTAAGGATATTTTCGTTTGTTGTCCAGGTAAACCATAGGAATAATAGGTAATTGATGTTCGATAGCCATACGAAAAGCACCGTTTTTAAAAGGAGCCAGCATAATTTTAGGGTCAGGAACACCTCCTTCGGGATAAATAGCTATACTATTTCCTTTTTGGACAAAATCGACCACTTGATCATAAACTTCTTTGCGGCTTTTGGGCGATTTGCGATCAACCATTATGTTAGATTTTTTATACAAATAGCCGAAAACAGGGAGTTTGCTTAACTCTATTTTACCGACAAATACAAATGGTAAACGAATTACTTTTAATAAAACCATAATATCCATAACCGAAGTATGATTACCGATAATTATATATGATTGACGGAGATTGACATCCGCGTGATTATCAACATTAACGTGAAATCCCATCCAAAATAAAATCCAGCTGCCCCATAAATGTTTTAGATAAGTAAATAGTTTTTGTTTGTTGAACGCTATGCTGTAATAAATTAAAGGCGCAGCAATTAGAACCGGTAATGCGGCAACTATAACAAACCAAATTCGCCAAATAATACGTAATAAATTTTTTATCCACTTCATAATCTCTGCAAATGTAATAAAATAAAATTATTACAGGTATTTTAAAAAGTGCTTGTAATAATGCATCATCTTTTGGTAATCGGTGTTTTTGATAAAATAATCGGGACGGTATTTAAAATGTTCCACCGGCAAAATTTCATAATGCCACTTTCGGTTGTTTTTGTTTTGATATTTATATACCCAAACAGGTATAAGTTTATAGCCGGTTAATCTGACTTGACCACGATTGTTTTTTGTGACGGATAAATGCACTATCATACTGCCATCTCGAGGAAATGTCCGTTGGTTACTGATGAAATTACCCAAAGAATAAACGGTAAAATAATCTATAAAATTGATATAATCACGTTCAAAATCAACATCTTGTATCACATGAGGATGTGATCCTATTACAATATTAACTCCTTGTTTATGAAAAAAATCAACCAACTGTTTTTGTGTCTGACCGGGTTTGTTTTTATATTGTTGCCCCCAATGTAAAAAGGCGATAATTATATCCGGATCTAATGTTTTAGCCTTAACAATATCCTTTTTAATCAATTTGGTATCAATTAAATTGACAACAGCCGGTTTTGGCACAGGCAAACCGTTTGTGCCATAAGTATAATTGAGCACAGCTACTTTGATGCCTTTTTTGTCTAATATTAAAGGTGTAGCGTTTTGTCTTTCTATATTATTTTTATAAGTTCCTAAATGTTTGACAGATATTGAATCTAATAGATTAATAGTATTTATAATTCCCTTTTTACCTTTGTCACAGCTATGATTATTGGCTGTTGCCAAAACATTGATGCCGGCATCACGACAAGCTTTGGCCAAAGCCGGCGGGGCACTGAATTGCGGATAGCCCGAATATGGTTTAACTCCCAAAGTGGTTTCCAAATTACCAATAACCCAATCGGCTTGTTTAAAAATACCGGTAACATATTTAAAACTTTCACTAAAATCATAGGTGCCGGTTTGCGATTGATATGCCGCCTTTATTTGCGGCCCATGACTCATAATATCTCCGACAAACATTATCTGTAAGGTGTCTTTGGAAAAAGTTTGTCCATTGATATATAACGAAATAAAAAATATTAAAAAACTATTATAAATTTTTGACATAGCTAAAATAAAATTTAAAAATACAAAAAAATTGCCAAGTGCATGGGCTTTTACTATCTTTGCAAAAAATCGAAAATAAAAAGAATATGTGGAACAAAAATCTTGATCATTCACAGAAAAAAAGTCATTACGTTGCCATAGTGGGAGGTAGTGTTTCCGGATCTGAAGCTGCAGCAATGTTGGCAGACAAAGGCGTGAGAGTTGTAGTGCTTGACCAAAATGCATTGCCTTACGGCAAACTTGAAGACGGATTACCTAAATGGCATCATAATTTAAGAGATAAACAAGAAGCTGAAATAGATAAAAAACTGGATAAACCTTTGATTCGTTTTATACCCAATGTTAAAGTGGGTAAGGATATCAGTTTTAAAGATTTGGTTGATTTGGGTTTTACTGCTGTTATTTTGGCTAACGGCGCTTGGAAAGACCGCCCTTTGCCGGTTTCGGGTATTGAAAAATTTAAAGATAAACAGTTGATTTATCAAAATGATTTGCTAAAATGGTATAACCATTATCATGAACCCGGTTATAAAGGTAAACAGTATGATATAAAAGACGGTGCCGTGGTAATAGGTGGCGGATTGGCTTCACTCGATGTGATGAAAATAGTCATGATGGAATTGGTCGAAAAAGCTTTAAAAGAAAAATTGGGTAAAGATATAGTAGTAGACCAATTTGAAATGGAAAAAAAAGGAATTGATAAATATTTGGAACAATTCGGTTTAAAATTTGAAGATTTGGGGATAAAAGGCGCCACTTTGGTTTATCGACGTCAAGCCAAACATATGCCACTAAAACAACCCCAAGGCGGGACACAGGAAGCCAAAGAAAAGGCTCAAATAGTATCACAACGTATATTGGACAACTACAAAAAGAAATTTCATTTTCATTTTATCCCTGAAGCAACTCCTGTTGATTTTATTGAAGAAGATGGCAAATTGAAAGGTTTGATTTTACAAAAATATAAAACCTTGGATGATGGCAAGTTGGTGCCGGTTGAAGGCGAAACTTTTCCTGTTTATACCGAGCAAGTTATTTCGTCTATCGGTAGTATCCCCGAAAAAATAGAAGGAATTCCTTATGATGGTGATCGTATTAAAACCGAAGGCGATGAAGATATTTCACGCATAAGCGGATTTGATAATGTTTTTGCCATTGGCAATGCCGTAACAGGTAAAGGCAATATCAAGACAGCCAAAGAGCATGGTTCTATGGTGACGCAAAGGCTACTTGATGAGTATCTGCAAAAAAATACGCAAGCCTTTGACATGGAATTGGAAGCCTATAACAAAGAAATCAGAGAAAAAACAGACAATAAAATATCAAAATTATTTAAAGAATTATTTGATAAAGAACTACCGGATGATGCCACTGTTGAACATATTTGGGAAGTGAGCAAAGAATACCAAGACAGAGTAGGTTATAAAGATTATAAATCGTGGGTCGAAAGCCATAAGCCTGTCAGGTATGAAGAAATTATTGCCGACAAGAAAAAGAAAACCATGCAGTAGCACAATCAATACGTAACCAGATGAGACTGTCTCAAAAGGTGAAATTTTCTGTCATTTCGAACGAATGTGAGAAATCTTCTTTTTAACAATCAGTAACTTAACAATTAATACTTTTTGTCAATGTATTATAAAAGACTCTTTTGAGACAGCCTCATTTAACTGAATTTTTGTAAGTTGTGTTGTGTTAATATAAATTATTGATAATTAATAGATTAATTATATCTTATAAATTTATTACATAGCGTGTTTTGATAAAATAATGAGAAGTCAGAATAAATCAAAAGCTTATAATTTTCGGCTAATCCAATTGGTCAAAACCGTTACAAAAATAACAATTGAAATGGAACTGATAGGCATCAAAATAGCGGCAACTATAGGCGTTAATTGATTGGTTACCGCAAAGCCCAACCCTATAATATTGTAGATAAAGGCAATCACAAAACTGGTATAAATGATTTGTTTGGTTTGTTTGGTTATTTTTAAAAAAACCGGTAATTGCACCAATTTATCGGCTTTTAAAATGCCGTCCGACGAAGGGGTAAACACATTGGTGTCTTCGGATATGGCTATGCCGGCATCGGCTTGTTGTAGAGCACCGGCATCGTTAAGTCCGTCACCTATCATCATAACACGCTTGCCTTGTGATTGCAAATTTTGAATAAAATCCATTTTGTCATGCACCGTTTGATTAAAATAATAAGATACACCGTCCGGTAAGAGTTCTTCTAACACCGGTTTTTCGGCATCATTATCTCCGGACAAAATATACAAATCATACTGGTGTTGCAATTGTTTAAACAAATCTTTTAAACCCGAGCGGTAGTTGGCTTCAAACATAAACTTACCCAAGACCTTATCATTACAGGCTATAAATACTTGTGTTGAATCGCCTTGTTTTCCTGCTTGCACAAAAGTTGCAGAACCAATTTTGCATGAGTCATTTCCCTTAACTCCCAGTATGCCTTTTCCGGTAAGTTCTTCAGTTTTATCCAAAGCAGTAGTGTCAATGTTTTTAAAATAGTCGTATATCAACCGGCTAAGTGGATGATTAGAAGCTTTAACCATTGTTTTAATCATACTTTTTTGAGCGGGGCTTAAAGCTTGACCTTCATATATAATTTTATATTTGTCTTGTTTGGTCAATGTGCCTGTTTTGTCAAATACAATCGTATTTATATGAGACAATATCTCAATAACATTGGCATTTTTTAAATAAAAAGATTTGTAGCCGAATTTGCGTAATATATTTCCAAAAGCAAAAGGCGCCGATAGTGCCAAAGCACAAGGGCAAGCAACAATTAACACAGCGGTTATTACCCATATTGCAATACCAAAACCGGCTGTTACCCACCAATACAATCCCGCCGCCAAAGCTATGGTTAGTATGACAAAAGTAAAATAACGGCTGATTTTGTCGGTTAAGGATTTGATATTGACTTTGTCTTCATCATGAAAAGCTTCGCGGCTCCATAATTTGGTTAAATAGCTGTTGTCAACATCGGTAATGGCTTCCATTTCTATATAACCGCCTTTTTGTTTGCCTCCGGCTAAGAGCTTATCTCCCACTTGTTTATTAACAGGCATAGATTCGCCGGTAACAAAACTGTAGTCTATTAAAGCTTTGTTTTTCATCAAGATACCATCTACCGGAATTATTTCTTCATTGCGTATCAAAATACGGTCGCCGGCTTTAATATCTTTTATTTCGATAATAGTTTCGACCTCATTATCAATTTTGGTAACGGCAATAGGAAAATAAGATTTGTAATCCCGTTCAAAAGACAAATAATCATAAGTAATGCGTTGAAAATATTTGCCCAATAAAAGAAAAAACACCAAGCCGGTAAGACTGTCAAAGTAACCCGTGCCGGTATCTGTTATTACCTCATAGGTGCTGCGTAAAAACAACACGCTGATTCCCAATGCTATTAAAATATCAACATTGACAATTTTTTGTTGCAAACCTTTTATAGCACTCTCAAAATAATCGCGTGCCGAATAAAATACCACGGGAATAGACAATCCGAGCATCATCCACCGGAAAAGCGGCGCAAACTTTTCAATCCAATAACCTTGACTTTGTATATATTCGGGCAAAGCCATCAGCATAATATTACCGAAAGCAAATCCGGCAATAGCCAGTTGGTATAATAATTTTTTGTTGGATTTTTTTTTGTCTTTATTCAAATCATCAAGACTAATCAAAGGCGGATAAGCAATAGATGCTAATATTTCTACAATTTGTCGTAATGAAATTTTGTCGGCTTTAAAGGTAATTCGCACATTTTTGGTTGGAAAATTAACTTCGGAATGGCTGATGTTTTCATTTAACTTGTCAAGATTTTCCAAGACCCAAATACATGAGCTGCAATGGATATTGGGAATATAAAAATTGACCACTTTGGTGGTGTCGTCATTAAATTCGAGCAGTTGTTTTTCTATATCAGGTTGGTCTAAATAGGCATATTTTTGTTTAATTTCAGTATCTATATTATCGGTTTTGATGCCCGGTGTTTCATTTATAGTATAATATTTTGACAATTGGTTTTGGTTCAGTATTTCATAAACCGTTTTGCAACCGTTGCAACAAAAGGGTTTTTCGTCAAACCACACCGCTTCGTTTTCAGACATTTCGAGTCCACAATGGTAACAGGTCAATTTTTCTTTGGGTGCCATAAGTTATATTTTCAGATAACAAAATTACACTAAACCGGATTATTTTCCCGATGTAAAAATTTGTAAAAAAAACAATAAGATCATTACAATCATGATCATTCCCATAATATATAAAACGGCGTCTTGTGCTTTCATATTAAAATATTTTGTTGCAAAGATAGGCTTTTGTATATAAATAATACCAAATCGATTTATAAAATAGACCAAAATATTTTGGAGTATTTTTTGCTTAATCAAGGAGAAAAACGCAGTAGTAGCAGTAGCTACAGACAAGTATTTTCGACGCCGAGTAAGTAAAAAAGAAACGAAATATTGGACTATTTTGTATGTCGTTTTGGTATAAAGCAGCAAAATATCTCAAAAAAGCTTACCTTTGTTTTATGGATTTTGGATCAATAATAGGACAAGATTTTCTAAAACAGTATTTTGATAAAATCATCAGGGCAGGACGCGTGCCGCACACCCAGTTATTTGTTGGAGAGCAAGGCACCGGAGCTTTGCCTATGGCTTTGGCATTTGCCAGTCATTTGCTTTGTCAAAATGAAGATAATTGCCGGCATAAAGTAGACAAATTAATACATCCCGACTTGCATTTTGTTTATCCGACTGTGCCCACCGACTCTATAAAAAAGCCTGACAGTGAGGCTTTTTTATCCATATGGCGTGAGTTTTTACAAGCCAATGCTTATGCAGGTTTATACGATTGGATGAAATTTTTGGATGTGGCCAACAAGCAAGGATTAATTAGAGTGACTGATGCCGAAAATATAATTAAAAAGGTAGCTGTCAAACCTTATGAAGCCAATTATAAAATATTTATTATTTGGATGATTGAAAAAATGAATAATGAAACTGCCAATAAACTTTTAAAAATACTTGAAGAACCTCCGGAAGATACCAAATTCATTTTAATTGCCGAAAACACCGATGATATTTTGCCTACTATTTTAAGCCGTTGTCAAATACATCATTTTGCTCCCTTGCCCATAGAAGTGGTTAAAAACCAATTGATTAAAAACTATAACCTGACGCATGATCAAGCCTTAAAGGTGGCTCATCAGGCCAATGGCAACTGGCATAAAGCCATGTTATTAGCTCAAGAAACTAATGAGAACAACGAATTTCAACAACAGTTTATAGAGTGGGTGCGAGTGGCTTTTTCGGCCAAAAAAGACCGGCAAGCCATCAGAAAACTGATAATTTGGTCGGAAAAGATGGCAACTACCGGCCGGGAAGCGCAAAAACAATTTTTAGAATTTGCTTTGGAGACCTTTAGACAAGCCCTAATGATTAATTATCAAAACAGCAATTTGGCATATTTTGATTTTACGCAAAACAAATTCGATTTAAACAAGTTAGCACCATTTATACATAGTCAAAACATTCAAAATATATACGAATCTGTTACCAATGCCCTATATCATATTGAAAGAAATGCTAATCCAAAATTGATTTTTTTAGATTTATCAATTAATTTAACTAAATTTATACATAAGACAGAAAAATCAATTTAATTTTAACAATCTTTTTAAAATTTGTATATTTGCGCTCAAAATATAAGTTTTAATTATGAAAAAGATATTCTATATAGTTTTGCTCTTTTGGTTTTCGGTTAATATGTCTGCTCAGTTGGGATACAAAAAATTTTTTATTTCGGCAGGACTTACCGGACAATATATGACTGCCCCCAAATATACCGGATATGACATTAACTTGACAGCTATTCCTCGATATAATTTGGTAGAACTAAGTCTTGAAAGCACCATTTCCATAGAAGCGAGACCGCAAATAGGCGTCGGTTTTAGAAATTGGTATATTTACCGTGAATATGACGAACAATATCCGGCAAGAATAAGCTATAGTCTTCCTGTAATATTAAACTTAAATTGGGGTTTAAATGCTGAAGAAAATTCTTTGAATCTTTTAGGCTTTTATGCCGGTGTGGGATATTCGATAAGCAATGTTATATCTAATGAGCCGCCTTATGATCCTATTTACGGTTTGGTTATTGATGCCGGCATGCACATGGAAGGTTCGCCAATCTCACATGTTAGTGTAATGTATACCATTGGCAATGATGGCAGCCGTATCTACAGCTTCGGTTTTTATTATGATTTTTAATAATTGAAGTGCTTATTTATTATCATCTTCTTGATACCATGAAGCATACATGATATAACTGTCAGCAATTCTTTTTATTTCGCCTGCTACCAATTCGGGGCTGATATCTTTAATTTTAACAGCCGGGATACCTGCGTATATGCTTCCGCTTTTAACATGGGTTCCTTTGGTAACAACAGAACCTGCTGCAATTATACTGTTAGATTCTATAACGGTATGATCCAGTATGACGGCATTCATGCCTATCAGCACATTGTCATGAATAGTGCAGCCGTGCACTGTTGCGTTATGTGCAATAGATACATTATTACCAATAATTGTCGGTGCCTTTTTGTAGGTACCGTGTATGACAACTCCGTCTTGCACATTAACCTTATTGCCCATTTTGATATAATTGACGTCACCTCGAATGACGGCACTAAACCAAACACTACAATTATCACCCATAGTGACATCGCCTACAATGACAGCATTGTCCGCTACAAAACATTGCCGTCCCAAGCGGGGAATTTTACCGTTTACTTTTTTGATGATACTCATATTATTCAAAAAAATCTTTTAAAGCTTCTTGCCATTTTCTGGGTTGATAGTCAAACAAATTTTCAATCTTCTTTTTGGATAAAACGGAATAAGCCGGTCGTTTGACAGCACTGTTAAAACGCGCGGTATCTATGGGTTTTATTTGTTTATCGATAGCAGCATATTTCAATATCCGTTTACCGAATTCATACCAGGTAGCTTTACCTTTATTGCTAAAATGATAGGTTCCAAAATAATTTTTCTTAGGATTTTGTTCAATGATGTTTACCATAAATAGTAAAAAATCAATTAAATCCATGGCATAAGTAGGTGTTCCTGTTTGGTCGTTAACCAATTTTAATTTGCGATTGGTTTTAGAAAGGTTAAGAACCGTTTTGACAAAATTGTTATTAAACTTGGAGTATAACCAAGAAGTTCTGATAATGACATAATTTTTTAAATACTGTTCTATAATTTGTTCTCCCATTAACTTTGATTCGCCGTAAATATTCAAAGGATTGGGTTTATCGTCTTCTTTATACGGTTTATTTTTTTTGCCGTCAAAAACATAGTCGGTAGAAATATGAAAAAGAACCACCTCGTTTTTTTTTGCAGCTTTAGCCAAGTTGGCCACACCTTTGACATTAACGTCAAAACAAGCTTTTTTGTCGGTTTCGGCTTGATTGACATTGGTATAGGCTGCGAAATTGAAACAGTAATCAAAATGATGCTCTTTAAAAAAATCTTTAACCGCTTTTTTGTTTGTAATATCTAAGGTATAGCGGCTTTTGTAGGTAATATCATATTGATTTTGATTACAGTGCATACGCAGCGATTTACCCAATTGGCTTTCGGCTCCGGTAACTAAAATTCTCGGGTGTCTTTTTGTCATAAATAATTTTTTAAGTCTTTTAAATAAGGTAAATTTCGGTCTTTTTCGGAGATAATTATTTGCGATAAGTCATATTGCCAATCAATTTTTAAGTCCGGATCGTCAAATTTGATTCCGGCCTCACTTTGAGGCTGATATATGTTATCTATTTTATAAAAAAACAAGCTGTCATCCGCCAAAGTCAAATAGGCATGAGCAAAGCCGCGAGGAATAAATAGTTGTTGCCGGTTTTGTTCATTTAAAACGATTGAAAAATATTGTCCGAAAGTTTTTGAACCGTTACGTAAATCCACCACTACATCTAAAACAGCTCCTTTTATCACGCTGACCAACTTGGCCTGTGCATAAGGTGCTTTTTGAAAATGCAATCCACGCAACACTCCTTTTTTAGATTGTGCCAAGTTGTCTTGAATAAAATCCACTTCCAAACCGGTTAATTCTTTAAAAATGTGTTTGTTATAAAATTCAAAGAAAAAACCTCTTTGATCATTATAAATTTGCGGTTCAATAATATAAAGGTCATCAATAAATGTTTTGGTTATTTTCATGATTTACCACTGGCTTTTTTTCGTTGTTCGTAAACTTTTAAATACATGTTAAAGTCTTTAAAAATTAATAGCACTAAAATTATAATAAAGCCTCCAAGCGCATATTTTACATGTTTGTTGCCAATTAAATGTTCCATTTTGATACCCATTTGCGGTAAGGTGTTATACATAACTATCACATCGTCATATTTATTAAGTTTTTGACTGACAACTTCAATGTCTTTTAATATTTTTTTTCTTTCAAAAAACAAATTATACGAAGCTTCTGGCCCGCGCACTCGGTCGGAACTTACCACAATATTAGCCGCACCATTTGATTTGTTTTTGGCCAAATCTATCATGACCTTATTAAAAATTTGTCGCATGGAATCAATGTCTTGCAGCGATTTTATGTCTTTTTTTTGTCTTAAACTTAAGGCGGTTAAATAGTTTTCTTTTCGTTTTTTTAAGGTTTCATCATTGTTAAATAAAGCCAAAATTTTATTATTGAGTTGATTAAAGGCTTCGGGGGTAGTGGTTTTTATAGTCAATAGCCAGTATTTGTTGAGTGATTCGTTACTTTTAATATTAGCTTTATAATCTTTGTATTTAATAAATTTATAAACAACCGTGTCTTTTAATGTCAAAAAATCTTCGTAATCATCAATTAAATATACGTCATTATAAACCGGTTCTATAACAAAAGCAAATAGTTTTGCTGCTTGTTCCGAAGGTATATCCAATAAACGTCCCAAGTTTATGGTATCGTTTTTTTGAATCAAATCATTAACCAAATTTACCTTTTCGTTTAGTGCTATTTGAGAATCATAATTGGCTCGCAACAAAGTTTTACCATAATAAAGTTGTTGTTTGTCTGCAACGAAAAAAGAAACAATTAAACCTAAAATTAGTCCTGCAGTTAAATAAACATAATGCTTTTTCAGATACAAAAGTATATCCAGTATTAAATAAAACAAACGTTTAAATAAATTGGCAATACTATTGCCCATCCTTTTAAACATGTTGCCAATGGCTAAAAAGAATTGAATAATGTCTATCTCTTCAGGATTGTTGTGCGGATTTGTGTTCATAATTATTTAAAAATTTGGTTAAGTATTTTTTTTGTGATTATATAAGTAGGTGTTACTCCCTTTATGCCCAAAGGCCCCGATGCTAAGGTGCTACCGGATTCCAAAGGGTTGTCAGAGGCATAATAAGCATAACGCACTTTAACACCGGCACTGATGTTACCTCTTATTTTTGAAGCCGATTGTATGGCTTTTTGATAATGTGCTCCCTCCATTTCCAACCCGATAGCTTGCCAAGTGGAATTTTTAAAAAAAGCCAGAATATCTTTGTTTTGTAAGGATGTGCCTAAAACGGTAACCATAGTGCCTTCGTATACATTAAGGTTTTCGTTTTTAAAATCCGATTTGCTAAGCTGATTATCAATAGGATAATTATCTGCCGTGCCTTCAAACATGTGCACTTTAGGAATCATAATATCACCTTTTTGTCCGACCAATATACCGGCTTTACCCATGATGGAAATGGACTTTACATTTAAAAATTCTTTTTGACCTTCGGGCTCGTAAGGTTTGAGTAATTCGTCCATCACCTCAAAAGCTTGCTCTCCAAAGGCATAGTCCATGACAATAAGCACCGGTAAATCTTTACTTTTTAACCCGGACAAAGATTCGGGTAGGATATTTTTATCAAATAAGGCGGTGTCAAATATTTGCACATCTATATTGGCTCCCGACTCATCCTTGATATAAATCATACCGTTTTTAAGAGCAAATTTTTCAACGGTTTTTCGCATCTTTTGGTGACTGTCTTTACTTAAGTCTTTGTAAACGGCCATTTCGTTTTTATCCGTTTTCAAAGCCTTTTGTGCAAATAATACATTTAACACCGAATGCATATTGGAACTGATAATATGAATGGGACGTTGCAACAATTGTTTATCTCGCAGCACTTCTTTAATACGATTGGCCCATATTTCGCCATAAACATGATGTCCCAAACTTTCTCTTAATCGCGGGCTAAATTTAATTTCGCGTTTTTGTCCCAGATAAGCTTCATCAATAGCCAATTTGCCCAGCCAATATATCAACTGAAAAAAACGATTGGGATTTCCCGTTTCTTTAAATGCTTCATAAGCCTTTTTGGTTTCTAAAAAGGTGCGTCCCAGTAGGGTGGATAAATAAGAAATTACCCGTTCGGTTTCGGCTTTATTTAGTTTTTTATTTTCCAAAACCACTTTCTCCAAAGCAAGCCATTCACGACCCAAATCACCTTGATTATTAATTACGGCCTTTTCTCTTATCTTATGAGACTCAATGAATAAAAATGTTAAGTGGGTTAAAATATCATATACATCAGAGCGGCCTCTGGTCAACTCTACATTCATTTGGTGACGGTCTATCCGGTAACAGTGTCGCCGTCTTTTTGGTGGAATAATGGGTTTAAATTGTGAAGTGCGATAACCTTCATCGTCGGTCATATAAATAACACGGCATTCTTCTATACCTGCAGGTAAACGGTCCATTACATATTTTAAACCGTTTAATTCACTTTTTTCTGAGGCAATGTCGCCATATATCTCCGGACGCAATGTTAACAAGCCTTGTTTTAAGGTATTGCCCGATACTCCAAAGGGTTTATAAAACCCCCGGTTTAATAAATGACGCATTGTAATATACAAACGCTCAATGGCATTGGACGACTCTCTGGCTCTGGTGCGTTTTTTTAAATCTGTTTTGGTCATAAAAAACTGTTTACGCAAATATAAAACAATAACTTTGAATCAAAAAATAAGAACTAATCAAAGTTATATCTTTAAAACTCAATAACGTGCGTAAACTGTAACATATTTTAAAAATCCAAATAAAAATATCTTTAATTTTTGTAAATTTGGAAAACTTAAAACATCTTTTGATTTATGCAGTGGACACTCAAACCAAGCCCCGATCCCAATATTGTCAAACACCTGGAAGAAGCTTTAAATATACCCGAGAAAAATGCCTATTTATTAGCCCAAAGAGGTATAAGAACTTTTGAGGATGCTCGGCAATTTTTTAAACCGGAACTCAGTAACCTGCATGATCCTTTTTTGATGAAAAATATGACCGAGGCGGTTAATCGTATTGAGCAGGCTATAAAAAATAACGAAAAAATATTGGTTTACGGCGATTATGATGTTGATGGAACCACTGCGGTTTCCATAGTTTACTCTTATCTTAAAGATATTTACGAGCATGTAGACAGCTATATCCCTGATCGTTATAGTGAAGGTTATGGCGTTTCAATACAAGGTATTGAATATGCTGCCGAAAATAACTTCAGCTTGATTATAGCACTTGATTGCGGCACAAAAGCCACAGATAAAATAGCTTATGCCCGTCAAAAAAACATCGATTTTATAGTAGGAGATCATCATACTCCCGGAGAAACATTGCCGCCGGCTGTAGCTTTTCTAAATCCTAAACAGCCCGGGTGTCCATATCCTTATAAAGAATTAAGCGGTGCCGGTATTGGTTTTAAATTGATTCAGGCCATACAACAACACCGCCAAGCACCTTTGGAAGATATTATACATTATCTTGATTTGGTAGCCGTTAGTATTGGAGCTGATATCGTTCCCATTACCGGCGAAAATCGTGTTATGGCTTATTACGGATTAAAACAAATAGAAATCAATCCGCGGCCGGGACTCCGGGCATTGTCCAGAAATGTTAAGGACAAAACATTGGATATTAGTGATTTGGTATTTACACTAGCTCCAAGAATCAATGCTGCCGGCAGGATAAAACACGGAAAAGAAGCTGTAAAATTACTGATTGAAAAAGACAATGCGGTAGCCATTCGTTTTGCCGATGAAATTGAGGTTTATAATCAAGACCGGCGTGAATTTGATCAACAAATTACCATTGAAGCCCTAAAACAAATTATTGAGAATAATGAAGAAACTCATTATACCTCTGTTGTTTATGATCCCAATTGGCATAAAGGTGTCTTAGGGATAGTTGCCAGCCGTTTGATAGAAACTTATTACAGACCTACCGTCGTATTTACCAAATCTAACGGAGTATTATCAGGCTCTGTCCGGTCTGTTTCCGGATTTAATGTTTATGATGCTTTACAAGCTTGTAGTGAGCATATATTACAATTTGGCGGGCATAAATATGCTGCCGGACTAACCATTGCCGAGGAGCAATATGAGGCTTTTAAAGCTAAATTTGAAACCGTTGTAAAAAATACTATTACCGAAAATTCAAGAACTCCGGAAATTAAAATTGACGCCAAATTGTCTTTTAAAGATTTGATACCCGTTAAGGGAGAAGAATTGCCTAAATTTTTTAGAATTCTTAAAAGAATGGCTCCTTTCGGGCCCGGTAATATGAATCCGGTTTTTTTAACCGAAGGTGTTAATGACACCGGTTACAGTAAAACTGTTGGTAAAAACAACAAACATTTAAGACTTTCTGTTAAAGATTTTAAATCGGGACGAAGTTTAAATGGCATTGCCTTTAATATGGGGGATAAATTTGATTTGGTACATTCAGGTGTGCCTCTGGCGATTGTTTATACCTTGGAAGAAAATCATTGGAATGGCAAAGTTAGTTTACAAATGCGGATTAAAGATATTAAACCTCTTATCAATTTAAAGCAGTCATAATCATGCCTTGGACAGAAAAAGATTTTATTTTTAAAGACAACCACTATCCTTCTAATCGTCTCGAGATTACCGAAGAAGCGCCCTCTAATATTGCCTTGGTCAAATATTGGGGAAAATACGGTTTGCAACGCCCTATGAATCCCTCCATCAGTTTTACACTCAGTCAAAGTAAAACCATTACCAAAGCTATATTGACACCGCTGGGCAAACCGGCCAATAAAGTATCTTTCAAATTTTATTTGGATAACCGGCATCAACCGGCATTTGAACCTAAAATAGCACGGTTTTTTGATTTAATTCATAGATATACACCCTTTGTTTTTCAATATGACTGGCAAATATATAGTCATAACACTTTTCCTCATTCCAGTGGTATTGCCTCATCTGCCAGCGGATTTGCCGCTTTGGCTAAATTAATTATGAATTTGGAAAAACAAATCAATCCGTATCAAAATGCGCTTTATTATCTGCAAAAAACATCATTTTTAGCTCGCTTAGGCTCCGGTAGTGCCGCCAGAAGTATTTCGGGTCCTGTAATGTTATGGGGAGAACATCCGCAAATTGCCGGCACTTCCGATTTATATGCTACTTTGCCGGATTTCGACTTGCATCCTGTGTTTCAGAATTTTAAAGACAGTATTGTGCTGGTGGAAACCGGACAGAAAAAAGTTTCGAGTACAGCGGGACACGCCTTAATGGATCAGCATCCTTTTAAAAATATTAGAATACAACAAGCCTTTGACAATGTAATAAAAATGAACCAAATCTTAAAAACCGGTGACATTTCCCATTTTATAGACATTGTAGAAGCAGAAGCCCTTGGTTTACATGCCATGATGATGACCTCCCGACCCAATTATATATTGATGCAGCCCGGCACATTACAAATCATCCACAGCCTCAGACAAATACGTAAAGAACATAACATTCCTGTATGTTTTACTTTGGATGCAGGCGCCAATGTGCATGTGCTATACCCGGAGGGCGAAAAAAATAAATTACAAAAAATATTTTTTGACAATCTCGAGCATAAAATTATTTTCGATTATCTATAATTAATTATCTAATCATCAATTTCTTCATATAAAACAATCGGTTTTAAACAATTAGCTCTCATTTTGTGTATATCTTTAAACATTTAAATTATTTATAAAATCCGTTTTCAAAAATTTTTTATTTGTAAAAAAACTCAGAAAAAAACAATAGTTCATATACTTTTGTAATTTTTTTTTATTATCTTTAAGCGAAATTTTAAAAGCTAATAACTATGAAAAAAATTATTTTATTATTATTTATCGTAAGTTTTTGGGGGATAAATGCCCAAAATAGACCGGGCTTGCCCAAAGAACAAGAAAGAGCTCTCTTACAAAAAACACATCCGATTGCACAGAGAAATGATGCATTTAGAAGTCCTAATGCGACTATTTTTTTAGATGAAAATTTTGATGCCGGTACAATACCTGCCACTTGGTCGGTTGTTGACAACACAGGTAATGCCGCTTGGACAGTAGTGTCGGATTACAACACCAATACATTAGACGGCACACCCTTTGCTTTTATTGACAGTGATTCAGCCGGTAGTGTAGATGTTGATACCGAATTGATTTCACCAGAGTTTGACGCAAGCAGTGCTGTGGCTTTATTCATTTCCTTTGATCATTATTTTAATTCTTATTCGGGTAATGATAAGGGTGAAGTAGATGTTTTTGACGGAACCAATTGGGTTAATGTTTATTCAACCAGTGCCGATATAGGCGCATGGGGTAATCCGGATCATCAATTAATTGATGTAACTGCATACAAAAATGCTAATTTTAAAATACGTTTCCATTATTATGATGCCAATTATGATTGGTTTTGGGCCGTTGATAATGTAATGGTATTCCAACCGGATGCTGATGATTTGATGGTAACAGGAACACTTCCCGAAACATTTTTGCCTAATGATGAATTTCCTATTAGCACAAAAGTATTTAATAATGGTACCAACACCCAGAATGACTTTGATGTTATCATCAACGTAAAAGATGCTTCCAATACAGTTGTTTACACAGAAACCATTAATGTTACCGGTGCTAACTTAACACCCGGAGCAACTCAAGAGTTTACTACCACCACTATGGCTGTTTTACCTGCAGGGGTATATACTATTGAATCTACGGTATCTCTTGCTAACGACCAAGAGCCCGGCAATGACATGTTTGCCTCACCATTACATATTATAGATTATGCAAGCACATATAGTATGGATACCCTTTACAGTTTTATAGCCTTTGATGGAGATAATAGTGGTGATAATAATGATGTTGTAAGCTTTAATTTACCCAATGCAGATACAGTAACCAGTTTAGGCAATGCCAATACTGCTGATTTCTTAGTTGCAGGTACCTTTATAGATGGTCTTTTGGTTGGTGTTGAATTTGGTACCAACATGATATATTTTATTGATGGCAGTACAGGGCAAGCATACAAATTCCGTCCTCTTATCGGTGATGTGGACGGCATAACTCTTACAGGTATTGCTTATGATGCTGCTACCGATGAAACTTATTTCTCATCAGTAGATTTACTATTTAAATTAAATAACACACCCGATCTTTCTACAACCATAGTAGGAGCTATGAACAATGCCGGTGGTGTTATGATTGGTATTGATTTTGATAATAATGGTAATTTATATGGTATAGATTTAGGAGATGATCAATTGTATGCCATAGACATAACTACAGGAGCTGCTACTGCAATTGGGCCTTTAGGAATTGACATCAGTTATGCACAAGACATGGGTACCGATCCTACAACCGGAAATCTTTATGGTACTTTATATGCCGGAGCTGGCACCAGTGGTGTATATACAATAGACAAAATAACAGGGGCTGCTACTGCAGTTGGTACTCTAGGCGATGATGAATATACCTTGTGTGCCATTTTAGGTACCACAAACAGTATCTCTGAAAATACTATTGAAGGTTTAAAAGTTTATCCTAATCCTACCAATGGTATGATTTTGGTAAATGCTAAAGAGAATATCCAAAATATTTCTGTTATAAACTTAGCCGGACAAGAGGTTATGAAAATCCAAAACAACGGCTTAAATGCTCAATTGGATATGTCTAACTTGACATCAGGCAGCTATATTTTGAAAATTACAACAGATAAAACCGTTGCTACTTACCAAGTTACGAAAAAATAATATTGGTAAATTTCATATTAAAAAACCTCGCCATCAGGCGAGGTTTTTTTAATGTATACAAATAAAATTTAATTATTGATTTTTAAAAGCTTTTAGTTTTTCTATCAATTTAGGAACCACTTCAAAAGCATCACCTACAACACCATAATCGGCAGCTTTAAAGAACGGGGCTTCCGGATCGTTATTTATAACCAGCATATTTTTAGACGAATTGACCCCGGCCAAATGCTGAATGGCACCGGAAATACCTACGGCAATATATAAATTGGGGGCTACTTGCTTTCCGGTTTGTCCCACGTGTTCTTGATGCGGTCGCCAACCCAAATCGGCTACCGGTTTAGAACAAGCGGTAGCGGCTCCAAGTACTTCGGCCAATTCTTCAATCATGCCCCAATTTTCAGGTCCTTTCATACCGCGACCGGCTGAAACTACAATATCAGCATCCGTCAAAGAAATTTTGCCGGTGGCTTTTTCGACGCTCACTATTTTATAAGCATCATATACACTTAAATCAACTTCAGGAGCAAAACTTTCTATAACCCCCGAAACAGGATTTTCAACTAATCCGAAAGCATTTTTGGACAGGCGTAATAATTTTTTGCCGGTTAAAACTGCTGTGTAAGCAATGCCTTTATTAGAAAAAACTTTGCGTTTAACCACAAAATCATCTGTGTCTTCGGGTAAGGAGATTACCTGTGATACATAACCGGCGTCTAGTTTTTCGGCTAAGACAGGCCCCATGTATACAGCATCATTGCTGTCATTGATTATAACCAAGTCTGCACCCACTTGTTCTGCTGCTGCTTTAACAACATCTGCGTAGGCAAAAGCATTAAAAACTTTTAATGCTTCATTTTCTACATTTAAAACCTTATTGACGCCATGGTTAAATAATTCTTCGGCATTGGCTAATCCAATACCAACCGCAACAACATCTTGTCCGGTTTTATCTCCGTAAGCTTTGGCATAAGAGGCTAACTCTTTGGCGCTTTTGGCTACCTTGCCATTTTGTGATTCGGCATATATTAGTATTGACATATTTGTAATTTTTTTTAATTAAACTTTTGGTTAAATAACTTTTGCTTCGTTATGAAGTAAATCAATCAATTCATCCAGGTTGTCTTTATCGACCAACTTGATAGAACCCTTAGGCGCCGGTTTTTCAAATTTTTCAATCTTGGTTTTAGCAGGTGCTTCAATCGCCGGTATAACTTCCAAGGGTTTTTTACGAGCCATCATAATACCACGCATATTGGGGATGCGTAGTTCTTCTTCTTTAACCAAGCCTTTTTGGCCGCCAATAATCAAAGGCAGTGTTATTTCCAACACTTCTTTGCCGCCGTCTATTTCACGTGCCACACTAACTTTACCATCTTCTAACACATCTAAACCGATAACGGCATTGACAAATTTTAAGCCTGACATGGCTGCTACCAGACCATGCACCATACCACCGTTGTAATCCAAAGATTCTTTTCCGGCAATAATCAAATCAAAATCATTATGTTTGTTTAAATAATCGGCTATTTGAACAGCAGTATAATAACTGTCTTGAGGATCGGCATCAATGCGCACCGCTCTATCTGCTCCTATGGCCAATACTTTGCGAATTACAGCATCCGACTTAGCAGTTCCTACATGAAGCACAACCACTTCACCACCAAATTTTTCTTTTAATTGCATGGCTTTGGTCAACCCAAACTCATCATGCGGATTGATTACATATTGAATACCCGATTCGTCAAACTTGGTATTGTTTTCCGTAAAATTTATTTTTGAAGTAGTATCGGGCACACTACTCATTAAAAATAATATTTTCATAAGCGAAAGTTTTTTATTTTTTAAATTATCCTTCTATAAATACTTGCTACGAATTTACAATTTTATTTTCAATTTATTATGCACGCATAATATTTTTTGTGAAATTTTAAAAGAAAATAAATTATAAGTCACATAAATTACATTATGCTAAATTATTAATGTCAATCTCTTTAAAATTAATAACAAAAACTGATTTTAAAACATTTATTTGAAAAAAAAGAACATTTTACCTTTTTTTATAAATGAATGCCTTTAAATTTGCAATTATAAAAACATAGCATTAGCTGAAATTTATCAATATGAAAGAAAAAAGACTGAGAAGAGAAGCACTCAAGTATCATATGGAACCACGACCGGGAAAAATTGAAGTTGTCCCGACCAAAAAACATAGCACTCAACGCGATTTGTCCTTGGCCTATTCGCCCGGAGTGGCCATTCCTTGTATGGAAATTTATGAACATCCCGATGATGTTTACAATTATACTAACAAAGGCAATTTAGTAGCAGTTATATCCAATGGTACCGCTGTATTGGGTTTAGGTAATATTGGCCCCGAAGCCGGCAAACCCGTTATGGAAGGTAAAGGTTTATTATTTAAAATATTTGCTGATATTGATGTGTTCGACATAGAAGTAGATACGGAAAATATAGACGAATTTATCGAAACCGTTAAAAAAATTGCACCGACTTTTGGCGGAATCAATTTGGAAGATATCAAAGCTCCCGAAGCTTTTGAAATAGAAGAACGTTTAAAAGAAGCTTTAGATATTCCCGTAATGCACGACGACCAACATGGCACGGCTATTATTTCTTCAGCCGCTTTATTAAATGCGGTGGAACTGGCCGGAAAAAAAATGGAAGAGATTAAAATAGTTATCAACGGCGCAGGTGCGGCTGCTGTATCATGCACCAAACTTTATAAAGCTTTGGGCGTTAAACCCGAAAATATAGTGATGCTGGACAGCAAAGGTGTAATTCGCAAAGATCGTGAAAATTTAAGCAAGCAAAAAGCCATGTTTGCTACTGACAGAGATATTAATACCTTGGAAGAGGCTATGAAAGATGCCGATGTATTTGTCGGCTTATCTGTAGGTAATATCTTAAATGAAGACCACTTAAAATCCATGGCAAAAAATCCAATTGTTTTTGCCTTGGCCAATCCCACTCCCGAAGTGGACTACAAATTGGCCACCAGTGTGCGCAAAGACATTATCATGGCTACAGGCCGTTCCGATTATCCCAATCAGGTAAACAATGTTTTGGGCTTCCCTTTTATCTTTCGTGGTGCCTTAGATGTCAGGTCTAAAGCCATTAATGAAGAAATGAAATTGGCTGCCGTTTATGCCTTGGCAGAGCTGGCCAAAGAAACCGTCCCCGAACAAGTCAATGCCGCTTATCAAGAAAAACATTTGACTTTTGGTCGTGATTATATCATTCCCAAACCCTTTGATCCGCGTTTGATTTATAAAATACCGCCTGCTATTGCCAAAGCGGCCATGGAAAGTGGTGTTGCCCGTAAACCTATTGAAGATTTTAAAAAATATGAAGAAGAACTCATTGAACGTTTGGGAGTCGAAACAAAACAAATACGCATGATTACCAATCAGGCAAAAAAAGATCCAAAAACGGTGGTATATCCCGAAGCCGATTTGCCCGAAGTGCTTAAAGCCGCTTATATTGCTTATGAAGAAGGTATTGCCAAACCTATCTTGCTGGGCAATAAAGAAGCTATAGAAGAAATAAAAAAAGAATTGGATTATGCAGAAGAACTTCCGACTATTGATGTCATTTCTTCGGAAGCCAATGATATGGTTGAAGAGTTTGCCAATATTTTTTGGGAAAAGAACAAACGCAAAGGTATGACCCAACTCGAAGCTCGTAAGTTAATGCGTAATCGTAATTACTTTGGAGCTATGATGGTAGAAACCGGTCGTGCCGATGCTATTGTGTCGGGCTACTCACGTAGTTTTAGGACTATTTTTAAACCCATGATTCAGGTCATTGGCAAACGTCCCAATCTGGAAAAGGTTTATGCTACCACCTTGCTGATTACCAAAAAAGGTCCTTTGTTTTTTACAGATTCATCCATAGTAGTAGATCCTGATGTTAATGATATTGTCAAAATGACTTCCATGATGACCGAGGTGGTTAAAATGTTCCGTATCAAACCCAATATAGCTTTACTGTCATTCTCTAATTTTGGATCGTCAAAACATGCCGAAGCACAAAAAATGAAAAAAGCCGTCCAAATACTTAAAGAAAAATTCCCAGATTTGAGTATAGACGGAGAAATGCAGCCGGATTATGCTTTGAACAAAAAATTACTCAAAGAAAATTTTCCTTTTTCAGAATTGGTAAATAAAAAGGTCAACACCCTTATATTTCCCAATTTAGATGCCGCCAATATCTCATACAGGATGGTTAAAGAATTGACCGGTGCACAAATGGTCGGTCCTATTATGATGGGCATGAACAAACCTGTGCACATATTACAATTGGGATCAACGGCCGATGAAATTGTCAATATGACCATTGTAGCTGTTATTGATGCCCAAATGCATGAAAAACGTGTTAAGCAAGAAAAGAGAAATAACGGTAAAAAGTAAAAACACAATAGCATATTTATCAAAATAACTTTCTTATTTTTGCATTACCTTTAAAAATAGCTATATGAACAATTTTGTAGAAGAATTGAAATGGCGCGGTCTGTTACATGACATGATGCCCGGCACCGAAGACTTGTTAAACCAAAAAAAAGTAACCGGCTATATCGGTTTTGATCCTACTGCCGACTCTTTGCATATAGGTAGTTTGGTGCCCATTCTTATTTTGATGCATTTTCAAAGAGCCGGTCATAAACCGGTGGCGCTTGTGGGGGGTGCCACAGGCATGATTGGTGATCCGTCGGGCAAATCAAAAGAACGCAATTTGTTAGACGAAAACACACTTAACCGCAATGTAGCGGCTATTAAAAAACAACTGGCACAATTTATAGATTTTGAAGCCCAAGACAATCCCGCTGTTTTGGTTAATAATTACGATTGGTTCAAAGATATTTCTTTAATAGATTTTGTGCGTAATATAGGCAAACACATTTCGGTCAATTATATGATGGCCAAAGATTCGGTCAAAAAACGTCTTAATCCCGAACATGATGACAGTGCCGGTATGTCATTTACCGAGTTTACCTACCAATTGTTTCAAGGCTATGATTTTTTACATTTATATAGAGAAATGGATTGCCAACTGCAAATGGGCGGTAGTGATCAATGGGGCAATATGACCACCGGCACCGAGCTTATAAGACGTGTGGAAGGCGGTAAAGCCTATGCGTTGACCGTACCTTTAATAACCAAAGCCGATGGTGGTAAATTTGGCAAAACCGAGCAAGGCAATGTCTGGTTGAGCGCCAAGTATACCTCGCCTTATAAGTTTTATCAATTTTGGATAAATACTACTGATGAAGATGCCGAAAAATACATTAAAATTTTTACTTTTTTAGATAAAGAAACTATTGAAAAATTGATTGTCGAACACAAAGAAGCACCGCATTACCGTGTATTGCAAAAAAAATTAGCAGAGGAAGTCACCCGTATGGTGCATGGAGAGGAAGCTTTGCAAAATGCTATTAATGCCAGTCAAATTTTATTTGGCAAAACAACGGCTGATGCTTTAAAACAGTTAGACGAACAAACTTTTTTAGATGTCTTTGAAGGTGTGCCGCAGGGGGAAATAGATCGTTCCGTTTTGGCCAATGGTATAGATATAGCCACGATGTTGGTAGAAAGCGGTTTTTTAAAATCGGGGAATGAAGCGCGCCGTGCTTTAAAAGAAAACTCGGTTTCTGTGAATAAAGAAAAGGTGGATGCACAAAAGATTGTCAATCAAAATGACTTAATCAATGACAAATATATTTTATTGCAACGCGGTAAAAAGAAATATTTTTTGGTTAGAGTGGTGTAATAATAAATTTCTAATTAAAAAGCGAGGCTGTCCCACGGGACAGCCTCGCTTTTATTAATAATGGTTTAATCCTATAGTAATAATTAATTAAGGATTAAATACAATATTAGTTGCCAAAATTGAACATAATGCCAAATGCCAAACCAAAGTCATCGGCATAGTCATTGGAAACATATCTTGCTTCACCAAATAATTTCATTGAATCTGATAAAGCATAGCTGGCACCAAATCCTAAATTGAAACCAATACTTCCGTCACTTACAGATTGTGCTTCGGAAATTACTATACCACCATATTCAATTGCAGGTATATCAAAAGACATATAGTAATAATTTAAACCGGCAATAGGATAATAGTTAACAGCATCAAGATCTCCCAAGTTATAATGTCCGTCAAAATTGATACCGAAGCTTGTGACGTCATTTCCGGGGAAATAATAGTCTAAAGAAGGAGAAATGGCAATCATGCCATCAGCTAATTGAAATTCAGAATTGATTTCAACACCGGCGTCATTCATGTAAGCCAAACCACCTCCTAATGACATTTGAGCATTCATATTCATGCCTAAGAATACTACTAATACGATTAATAATTTTTTCATAATAATAAATTTTAATTTTGATTAATTTTGTGCCTACTCCTTTTTTGTGTTGTTTTTCGGCTTATTCCAACATTTTTTTTACGTGACAAATATATAAAATTTTGTTAAATCCACAAATGAAATTGATTTTTTTTAATTTCCAATATAGCGGTATAAGATACCGTCACCGGTGGCGATACCAAAATTATTGTCTTTAAATGCAACGATATTCACATGTTGGTTGTCGGCAGGAGTTGTGACTTCGTATAAGGGCTTCCAAGTATTGCCGTTGTCATTTGAATAATACATGGCTGGCTGGTATTTGGCCGAAAAATTAACGGCATAAGCACCGCTGCCGGCTATGGCTACATCAAATAAACTGGTGGTGTCAAAGGCTAGTTTGTTTTCTACAGTTTTGATAAGCCAA
>JAMOMQ010000152.1 GCA_027066995.1 Flavobacteriales bacterium | reverse complement strand
CAGATAGTTTAGCGTTGAGGTGATTATTTTAGCAAGGTTCTCTTAAGGCTAGACTTTTTTGTTACTTTTTTGGGCAATGCAAAAAAGTAAAATGATTAATAATAAAAGTAGATAAATTAAAACCCGAGACACCCAAAATAATAATATTTATTTGTAAATATTTGTTAATGAAAATATTATAAAATAAATTGAGAAAAGTATCAAAAAGTGTGGAAAACAGGGGTGGATTTTATATCAAGTTAGCCTATATTAGCATTTGATATAATTAGCTTATAATCAATAAGTTGCACTGTGTTTTTTGTTTTAAACACATATTATTTTAGGTATGAATTAATTTTTTAGACAAATACCTAAATCGCAAAAACAATAAAAAAGCAGCTGTGCTCAATCCTGTTAACAGTCCATACCATATACCGATAGTGCCTTGTGTTTTACTCAAATATAGGCTCAACGGAAAACCGACAACCCAATAAGCAAATAGTGTGATAAAAAACGGATAAATGACATCTTGTAAACCGCGTAATGCGCCTTGTAGCACTACTTGAAATCCGTCTGATATTTGAAAAATACCGGCAACAATCAACAGTTTAACTGATAAATCATATACCGCCCGTGCTTCGGCAAGTTTCTGCGGGTCTGTATAATTGTTGCTGAGATAAATCCAAGGCAGTTGATGTCTAAAGGCAATTAAAATAAAGGTAAAAAGCAACTCGAATAAAAACACTTGTAAAAATACCGAAGTAGCAATCCGTTTCATTTCTTTAAAATCTTTGCGTCCTTTTTGATTGCCGACTCTAATGGTGGCTGCCACACCAAAACCGATAAATACCATAAAGGTCATTGATGCCATTTGTTGTGCTATTTGGTTGGATGCCTGACTGACGGCACCCAATGTGCCTGCAATCCATACCGTAGCCGAAAAAATACCCATTTCAAATACCCCCTGAAATCCGGAAGGAATGCCTAAATACAATATTTTTTTAATGATAGGCTTTGACAATAGATGAAAGCCCAAATCTCTCATATAAACACCTGTTTTCGGTTTGTATTTTAAGAAAAACCAAAGCGCTATAACACTGACAAAACGGGCAATCAAAGTGCCGTAGGCCGCCCCGTAAATACCCATGGCCGGAAAACCCAATTTGCCGAAAACCATGCCGTAACTCAAAATAATATTGAGAACATTGGCAATAATGGTGGCTATCATAGGATAAGTGGTCAAGGACAAACCGTCCGAAAATTGCTTTAAAGCTTGAAACATCATAACAAACAGCAATGAAATGCCGACAATACGCAAATAGGGAATGGCCAAAGCTATAACTTCTGGCGGCTGATGGGCCAAATACAGAATTTTAGGCACACCAAAACTTAATAAAACCATGATAATGCCTAAAACGGTATTGAGAAATAAACCGTTAAATAATACTTTTTTTAGGCGGTATTTTTTGCCGGCACCTACCGATTCGGACACCAGTGGTGTAATAGCATAAGAAAAACCGATACCAAAAGACATGATAAAAAAAATGGCCGAATTGGCCAGAGAAACAGCAGCCAAGTTTATGGGGTCGAGCTTGCCTACAAATACATTGTCCATTAGCCCGACAAACACGTGGCCTAAATAGCCAAGCATGACCGGTGTGGCCAGTTTTAGGTTCTGTTTAAATTCTTTGGTATATTCTGCAAACATAATTAGCTTAAAAAGTTTGCAAATTTACATTTATTTTTTGTGCCAATGAAAAAAGCCTTGATAAATATCTATCAAGGCTTTTACAAAAGAGGGAAGGAACAAAGTTTATGGACCGAAACGGTAACCGGCACTTATGCTAAAAACACGGTTATATATTTCATGTTTACTATCTTTGTCAGGTTCTAAATTACTGATACTGTTGCTTATACCCACACGTATTTCGTAGTTTTTAAATAACAAACCGGCGCCCAAGGCCAAACTTAAGTCCGTTGATTTCAAATAATCTTCATCACCACTGCCAAATTTTAAATCTTTAGACTCGGTTTCCTTTCCATTGCTTGATTTTTTTGCCGTTAAGGGCAAATCCGACATTAAAACCACCTATCAAAATATAGGTATCATCACCTATTTCAAAATTATATTTGATTTTTAAGAGGACAATTTTTTATGACAAAAACCGGATTCTGTTTTTATTAAAGGCAACTTTTAATGATTGTTGTGGTATTTTGAGTGAAATCTGTTATAATTTTTATGAAAATAAACAGAATGATATTTTTGAATAAATAATTCTTAACATATTTTTTTTTTAACTAATTTTAGCCGTTCTTTTTTAACAGAATTAAATGAAGCATTTTATAATATTTTTAGTCTTTATATTACCATTTATATTGACTGCACAAGATAAACCTCATAAAAACAAACCCGAGCGGATTATTTACCGTGGTATAGTTGTAGATAAAAATAATGAGCCAATTCCTTTTGTCAATGTATATATGGCCAAAGGAAAATATGGCACTACCACTGATTTTGACGGTAAATTTGAATTAAAAACGCGTCGCAAACGTGGTAAAATCACTTTTTCGGCAACAGGTTACCAAACCAAAATGATTAAAATCAAGCCCAAAATGCAATACATCAAAGTGGTTTTATTACCCGAAAAAAATGTATTGGATGAAGTAGTAATCGTTAAGCGTCCAAAAAAACATCTTGGTAAAAAAGAAAATCCGGCATATCGTATTTTAAAACAGATATGGGCGCACCGCAAACAAAACGGCCTCAAACAAGTGCCACAATACGAGTATAAAAAACATGAAATCACCGAAATAGGGCTTAATCATTTGGATACTTTATTTTTAAAAAAATTGTTTAAAAAAGACTACCGACAGATTTTAAAGGAACTGCCTTATGACAACGAAGGCTTTCATTATTTTATTCCTATTTACATTAAAGAAATTGTCTATCATATTTATGGTAATAATAAACTCGGAAAGGAACGCGTGGATATTGAAGCCGAAAAAAGTAAAGGTTTTTATCAGCAAGGTTTTGTGTTTGACCGTATGGCCAACAAGTTTGATGAGGTGGATATTTATAAAAACACCTTTAACTTGTTTAACAAACCTTTTGTAAGTCCCATTTCCAAAACGGGTTTTGACACTTATGATTATTTGTTGTATGACAGTATTCAAAAAAACAATCAAAAATTTTATAATATTTACTTTTTTCCCCGCCGGGATGAAGATTTGGCATTTGAAGGAAATTTCTTGGTTTCTGATAAAAATTTTGCCATAACCAAAATACAGATGAAATTAAAAAAGGAAGCCAATATCAACTTTGTGCGGGGGGTGGATATCACTAAGGAATATACCGTAGTAAACGACAGTGTTTATTTGCCTAAGTCCGATATTTTTGACGGAGACTTTACTTTGTTGGATAAGAGTGACAAAAACAAAGGTTTGAATATTAAGAAAATATATGAGTATTCGGATTACAAATTTGATTTAAAACACAAGAGTGATTTTTATGAACAGCAAATAATTAAATACAATCCGCACCAGTTTGAAAAAGACTCGATCTATTGGCATCAATATACCGGCAATACCAATACCCGCCAAACTTATCAACTGATTGATAAGGTAAAAAACAAAAAACGCATTAAAAACCTTAATAAGTGGATTAATACCGTTACAACAGGTTATTTTGATTTGGGACACCATTTACAATTTGGGCCTATTTTTAAATCCTTTGGTCGTAACGGGGTTGAAGGTTGGCGTTTTTCGGCAGGTTTTCGGACATTTAAATCCAATAACGACCGGTTTCGTTTTTATACACATGTGGCTTATGGCACAGACGATAAAAGATTTAAATATGGGATCCAAGCCAAATATTTACTGTCTTACAAACCCAGAATTGAAATCAGAGCTACTCTTTTAGATGATTATGTGCAACAAGCTCGTAGTTTGATGAATGTCAGTCAAATAATGTTTGTTGAAAATTTTGGATCTAATTTTGTCTTATCCAGAGGCAAAAATTTCTTTTTGTCTCGTATACAAGAGCGTAGTTTTAAACTTGATTACCGTGTAGCAAAAAACTTCCATTTGGGAGTAATACCTTCCTACAAAATTATTCAACCGGCCGATAAAAAAGTATTTAGTATTGCCTATACCGATGCGCAAAATCGGGTTCATCAAAAAGTAACCGATGTAGGCAGTGATTTTTATCTCACTTATACACCTGGGCGTGACGTTTACGGTCTGGGTGTGGAACAACGCTATGGCAAAAATCCATTTCCGTCTTTTATTATCAATTATCACAGAGGTTTAAAAAGTTTGGGCGGCGATTTTGATTATGATAAATTGCAATTCCGTTATATGCAGCGAATTTTATTAGGCAAAATAGGAAAAACCGACATAACTGTCGAATTGGGCAAAACATTTGGCACGGTACCTTTGGCTTTGCTCAATCCCATTCCGGCCAACCAAATACTCTTGCTAAAACCAAATACTTTTACGTTGCTCAATTACTATGATTTTGTAACCGATAGCTATGCCGTTAGTCATATTGAACATCATTTTAACGGTTTTATACTTAACCGTATTCCGTTGATTAGAAAGTTGAAATTAAGAACCGTTGCAGCTTTTAGAGTGGCTTATGGCACTATTTCAGATGAAAATATTGCTATCAACCGGTCTAATATTCAATATGCGGCACCATCTGCAAAACCATATTATGAATATAGCATCGGTTTGGAAAATATAGGTTATGGTAATTTACGTTTTATACGTATCGATGCCGTGTGGCGCAGCGAATACCAAAGTGTTAACGGTTTGTATTCCCCCCAATTTGCTTTTAGAGTAGCTTTGCGTCCGGATTTTTAAGACCGGTTTTGGTGATCAATCCATTTTTGATAGACCCGCTCTTTGGCACGCCAAAAGATAAAGCGGTATAAAATAATACCAGTAATCCAATAAATAAATAACATAATCAAAATGCTTGATATACTTTCGTATTGATTATTATGACCGGATAACACATTGGCTACAAATACAAAAGCAGCTACAAAAAATCCCCAGATGCTACCGTAAATCAATGCGTATTTCCATGGGCCTAATTGCCGGGTTTTTTCCCATTTTTCTATTTGTTTAGGTTTCATTGCAGTTATATTTTGATTATGTAAAGATACTAATACCAAATCGATTTATAAAATACTCCCCAATATTTTGTTCCGGAGTTTCAGATTTGGTTTAATCAAAGAGAAAATCGTCGCAGTATCCATAGTTGCGAGCGGGTTTTTTTGACTCCGAGTAATCAAAAAAGAAACAAAATGTTGGATTAATGCATATTTGGTATAAAATTTTCGTTCAATAAATATCTGTTTGTATACGGCTAACCAATAAGATATTTTAGTATTTTTAACCTAAAATAAATCTATGAACGAATTAGCAGATTTAAAATCGGTTTTCGAATTATATCTCGATAAACAAGTTTATCATAAAGAACCGCGTAATTTATATGCACCAATCAAATATACTTTGGAAAACGGAGGCAAACGGATCCGGCCGTTGTTGGTCTTATTGTCGGCTCAAAGTTTTGGACAATCAATTGATAAAGCTTTGCCGGCAGCTGCCGCCATTGAAATATTTCATAATTTCACTTTGTTGCACGACGATATCATGGATGCTGCTCCGTTGCGACGCGGTAAGCCTACGGTACATCAAAAATGGGATGAAAACATTGCCATACTTTCCGGTGATACCATGTTGGTTTTAGCTTATAAAATGCTGGAAGTTTATGACGCTGCTATATATAAACAATTGAATGTTTTGCTCAATCAAACAGCAGTAGAAGTTTGCGAAGGTCAACAAATGGATATGGATTTTGAAACCCGTCAAGATGTAAGTATCCAAGAATACATTGAAATGATAAAGTTAAAAACAGCGGTTTTATTAGGTGCCGCATTAAAATTTGGCGGTATTGTAGCAGGGGCGCCGGAGGCCGATTTGAATAAAATAAGTGATTTTGGAATCAAATTAGGATTGGCTTTTCAAATTCAAGACGATTATTTGGACACTTTTGGTGATAGCCAAACTTTTGGTAAGCGTATTGGCGGCGATATCCTTGATCGAAAAAAAACCTTTTTATATATCACTGCTTTACAGAAGGCATCGAAAGAAGATAGAGAGATATTATTACATTTATATCAAAGCCATAATATAGCCGGTGAAAAAGATTTTGTTGAGAAAGTGGTGCAACTGTTTAAAAAATATCAAGTAGACAAGTTGACCAAAGCAAAAATTAATTACTATACTGAAGAAGCACTAACCGCGTTATCTCAAACAGGTTTGTCTGAAAAACAAAAACAGTTTTGGAAGACTTTTGCCTACAATTTAATGCATCGTAATTCATAAAAACGCATTGAAAGACTTGTTCTATGAAAAAAACAATTTTTTTTCTAATATTACAACTGATAGTTTTTTTTACCGGTTGTCAATCCAATCAATCCGGACAAAAATTACAAGAAAAACATTCGATCAAAAAAAATGTAAGGGCACCTTATGCTTTGGTTTTGCATGGCGGGGCCGGT
>JAMOMQ010000151.1 GCA_027066995.1 Flavobacteriales bacterium | reverse complement strand
ATAATCAGATTATAAATCCCATATTTCATAAGTATGACTTCTGACTCATAATTGTCATTAGTCAAAACCTGACAATTGTCAAAAAAAAATTGTCAAAAAGAAAAAAAATCTTACTTTTGCAAAAATCTTTGACAAGACATGATGCATAATTTATTCAAATACTTATTTATAAGCCTTTTATTGGTTCACTCCGGTGCATTTGCACAACATGAAAATGCCACCGAGGCCAAACATGAAACGCATACAATAAAAGAAGATGATAAACAGTTTGATGTTGGTGAATTGGTATCACACCATTTGGCCGATGCACATGACTATCAATTTGAATTACCGTTTATACATAAAACCATTCATTTACCTATTATATTATGGACAAATAAAGGTTTAAGCGTCTTTCCTTCAAGTAAATTTAAAGGTGATAACAGCGGAAAAGTTGTGGTGACGGATGATAAAGGCAATAAATTTGTCCGCATTCACGAAGTGATTTACTATGCCGACAAAGTAGGTGAACATGATCATCCTTCGGCCTTTGACTTTGACAAAAGACCTTTAAACTTTTCCATTACCAAAAATGTTACCGGTATTTTAATGAGTTTTATACTCTTATTTATCGTGATGTATTTCACTGCCAAAGTATATCGAGATCCAAAAAAATTACCTAAAGGTATTGCCGGATTTATAGAGCCTATTATCATTTTCATCAGAGATGATGTGGCCATTCCCAATATAGGCAAAGATAAATATGAAAAATACATGCCTTATCTATTAACTGTATTTTTCTTTATTTTATTCAGTAATTTAATCGGATTGATTCCCTTTTCACCTTTTGGATATAATCTGACAGGCAACATATATATAACGTTTGTATTAGCTGTATTTACATTTATCATAACCACCTTGAGCGGTAACAAATATTATTGGAAACATATTTTAACACCGGATGTTCCCAAGTTATTATGGCCCATTATGATACCCATCGAAATACTCAGTATGTTTACCAAACCTTTTGCTTTGATGGTACGTTTATTTGCCAATATTTTGGCCGGCCACACCATTATGATTAGTTTGGTAGCCTTAATATTTATCGGTGGCACTTTAATGGTCGCACCGGTATCCGGATTTTTTGTTATTTTTATGAGTTTTATTGAATTAATGGTTGCATTTATTCAAGCCTATATTTTTACCATATTGTCAGCCTTATTTATAGGCTTGGCCATTGAGGATCACGGACACGAACATGAAGCGGAACACACAAAACAAACAGCATAAAAAGATTAAAATAAATATTAACCCTAAAAACAATAAATTATGGGATCATTAGCAGGAATCGGCGCAGGATTGGCAGCAATCGGAGCCGGAATCGGAATCGGAAGAATCGGGGGATCAGCCACTGAAGCAATGGCGCGTCAACCCGAGTTCGCAAACAAAATTCAAACAGCTATGCTTATCGCAGCAGCCCTTGTAGAAGGTGTTGCATTATTTGCGGTAGTTGTAGCCATGATTAAGTAATCCGAACACTGAAAGAAAATCTTAAACGGTTGGTTTAAGATTTTCTTTCTTATTGCTAAAAACAAAATTTTTAAAAATAAAAATATAACGATATGAACTTAACATCACCCGAAACACTTATTTTTTGGATGACTTTATTTTTTCTAATATTCTTTTTCCTATTGAAAAAGTTTGCTTGGAAACCTATCTTAAATGCCGTTAAAGAACGTGAAACTTCTATTGAAAATGCGCTACTTGAAGCCGACAAGGCTCGCGAAGAAATGGCACGTCTTAAAGCCGACAATCAAAAAATCTTGAACGAAGCCCGTGCCGAAAGAGATCAAATGCTCAAAGAAGCTAAAGTGTTGAAAGAACAAATCATTAACAAAGCACGTGAAGAAGCTCAAATAGAAGCCGGCAAAGAAATAGAAAAAGCCAAACGTGTGATTGAAAGCGAAAAACAAGCCGCTATCAAAGATTTGAAAAACCAAGTGGCTGAATATTCATTGGTTATCGCCGAAAAAGTTTTAGGCGAAGAGTTGAAAGATAAAAACCAACAATTAAAACAAGTGGAAAAATTGGTTTCCGAAATCAAATTGAACTAATATGAAAGCAGCCAAACGTTATGCCAAAGCGCTTTTTGAATTAGCAACTGATCAATTGGATACGGTTCAAAATGACATGCAATTGGTAAAAAAAACCTTTGAAGAAAACCCCAAATTGGTTAAAGTCGTTAAAGACCCAACCATTGGTGCTTCTAAAAAATTGAATATTATCAATACTATTTTTGACAATAAGGTTTCAAAAGAAACTCAAAAACTTATTAATTTATTAGGACAAAAAGACCGTTTGAGTTTATTACGTGATATAGCCTCGGCCTTTAACGAATTATACAAAAACAGCAAAGGCATCAAAGAAGCAACAGTGATAACAGCTGTTCCTTTAAGCGATACATTGAAAGACAATATCCTTAAAAAAATAAAAGAATTAACCGGAAGTCAACATATTAAATTAACCAATATCGTTGATCCTAAGATCATCGGCGGATTTATTCTTAATATGGACGACCTCAGATATGACGCCAGTATATCAGGAAAACTGGCAAAAATTAAATCAAAATTGTTAGCATAAAAACATAAAATTATTATGGCAGAAATAAAACCATCAGAAATTTCGGCAATCATCAAAGAACAATTGGCAGGTGTTGATTCAAACGCCTCATTGGAAGAAACCGGCTCGGTACTGCAAGTAGGAGACGGTATTGCCTTGGTATATGGATTAAACAATGCCCAATACGGCGAATTGGTAGAATTTGACAACGGCTCGGAAGGTGTTGTTCTTAACTTGGAAGAAGATAACGTAGGTATCGTTATTTTAGGCCCCTATACAGATATCAAAGAAGGTTCAAGTGTTAAACGTCTCAACAGAATCTTGTCTATTCCGGTAGGCGAAGGGGTTATTGGACGTGTTATCAATACCTTGGGTGAACCTATTGACGGTAAAGGCCCTATTCAAGGAGACACCATCAATTTACCCTTGGAACGTAAAGCACCGGGCGTTATTTATCGCCAACCGGTAAACGAACCCTTACAAACCGGTATCAAGGCTATTGATGCCATGATTCCAATCGGCCGAGGTCAACGCGAGCTGATCATTGGTGACCGCCAAACCGGTAAAACCACGGTAGCTGTTGATGCTATTATCAACCAAAAAGAATTTTATGACAAAGGCGAACCGGTTTATGCCATTTATGTAGCTATCGGTCAAAAAGCTTCTACCGTAGCACAAATACATAAAACATTGGAAGATGCCGGTGCTATGGCTTATACCACCATTGTAGCCGCTAACGCTTCCGACCCTACACCCATGCAAGTGTATGCACCTTATGCCGGTGCTGCTATCGGCGAATATTTTAGAGATAGTGGCCGCTCCGCTCTGATTGTTTATGATGATTTGTCTAAACAAGCGGTAGCCTATCGTGAAATTTCGTTATTATTACGACGTCCACCTGGCCGTGAAGCTTATCCCGGCGACGTTTTCTATTTGCACTCCCGTTTGTTAGAACGTGCCGCAAAAGTGATAGATAACGACGAAGTTGCTAAAAAAATGAACGACGTGCCCGAACCCTTAAAACCCATGTTAAAAGGTGGTGGTTCATTGACAGCACTCCCGATTATTGAAACCCAAGCCGGTGACGTTTCGGCATATATACCGACTAACGTTATTTCTATTACCGACGGACAAATTTTCTTAGAATCCGATTTGTTCAACTCCGGTGTTCGTCCGGCTATTAACGTCGGTATTTCCGTTTCACGTGTAGGTGGCTCGGCACAAATCAAACCCATGAAAAAAGTAGCCGGAACTTTAAAATTGGATCAGGCGCAATTCCGTGAGTTGGAAGCTTTTGCCAAGTTTGGTTCGGACTTAGACCCCGTTACATTGGGTGTAATTGAAAAAGGACGTCGCAATGTTGAAATATTAAAACAAAACCAACATGACCCGATGCCCGTTGAAGAGCAAGTTGCCATTATTTTTGCAGGTACCAAAAACTTGCTAAGAGATGTGCCGGTAGAAAAAGTTAAAGAATTTGAAAGAGATTATTTGGATTATTTAAATGCCAAATACCGTGATACACTTGATGCTATCAGAAATGGCAAATGGAACGATGAAATAGCTGATGTATTGACCAAAGCCGCTTTGGAGATAGCAGCAAAATATAAAAATTAAATTTTAGTAGTTAAAATTAAGAATCTTAACCCGAATGCTTATCGTTTTGCAGGTTAAACGATTCAACAATTAAACCAAAATAAATGGCCAATTTAAAAGACATACGCACCAGAATTCAATCGGTAGGCAGCACTATGCAAATTACCAATGCCATGAAAATGGTGTCGGCTGCCAAATTGAAAAAAGCACAGGATGCCATTGAAAAAATGCGTCCGTACGCCGAAAAACTAACCGAATTGCTTTCGGGCTTAAGTGCCAATTTGGATGCCGAATTGGGTGGAGACTATGCGGCACAACGAGAGGTAAAAAAAGTATTATTGGTGCCCATAACGTCCAACCGTGGTTTATGTGGTGCACTCAACACCAATATTATCAAACAAACCATCCGGTTGATTGAAACCGATTATAATGACAAAGATGTGCAAATATTGACCATAGGTAAAAAAGCCTATGACCAATTGTCAAAAAAGTATAATGTTATAGACAATAAAAGTGCGGTTTTTGATGATTTGAACTATGATAATGTAACTGCCATTGCAGAGAGTATTATGAACGATTTTGTAGACAAAAAATACGACAAAGTCGTTTTAATATACAATAGCTTTAAAAATGCTGCTACACAAATTGTCAAAACCGAACAATTTTTGCCTATAAAAACAGAACAAGCCAAAACAAATGTGGTTTTAGATTACATTTACGAGCCTTCACAAGCTGAAATTGTTTTGGAATTGATTCCAAAATCCTTAAAAACACAGTTTTATAAAGCCATTAGAGATGCTTGGGCCTCAGAACACGGTGCCCGAATGACCTCTATGCACAAGGCAACGGATAATGCCCAAGAAATGAAAGACGAATTGACCTTGCAATACAACAAAGCACGTCAAGCTGTTATTACAGGTGAAATTTTAGAAATTGTCAGTGGTGCCGAAGCACTTAAAAATTAAATAAGTTAAAAACAGATTAAAATATAAAATAATGTCACAGCAAAAAGGTAAAATATCTCAAATCATCGGTCCGGTTATCGATGTTGTTTTTGAAGGTGAAAGTATAGAACTTCCCAAAATATATGATTCTATGTCAGTGACACGTCCTGACGGTCAAGAAGTTATTTTGGAAGTGCAACAACATACCGGTGAAAATACCGTCCGTAGTATCGCTATGGATTCTACCGACGGCTTACAAAGAGGTAAAGAAGTAAAACTACTCGGTTCGCCCATCAAAATGCCCAAAGGCAAAGTGTTTGGTCGTTTATTTAACGTTATCGGAGAGCCTATCGACGGTATGGAAGCCATGCCGAAGGAAGGTGACCAAGGAAGCCCTATACACAAACCGGCACCTAAATTTGACGAATTATCGACCTCTACCGAGCCTTTATATACCGGTATTAAAGTTATTGACTTGATTGAACCTTACTCAAAAGGGGGTAAAATCGGTTTATTCGGTGGTGCCGGTGTTGGTAAAACCGTATTAATCCAAGAATTAATTAATAATATTGCCAAAGGACACGGAGGTTTATCCGTATTTGCCGGTGTCGGTGAACGCACCCGTGAAGGTAATGACTTACTTCGTGAAATGTTGGAATCCGGTATTATCAAATACGGAGACGAATTTATGAAGTCTATGGAAGAAGGCGATTGGGATATCAGTAAAATAGACCGTAAAGAATTGGAAGAGTCTAAAGCAACCTTTGTATTCGGACAAATGAATGAGCCTCCGGGAGCCCGTGCGCGTGTCGCCTTATCAGGTTTGACCATAGCCGAATATTTCCGTGATGGCGCCGGTACCGGTGAAGGTAAAGACGTATTATTCTTTATCGATAATATATTCCGTTTTACGCAAGCAGGTTCGGAAGTTTCCGCACTCTTGGGACGTATGCCGTCTGCCGTTGGTTACCAACCGACTTTGGCTAGTGAAATGGGTGCTTTGCAAGAACGTATTACCTCTACAAAAAACGGTTCCATTACATCGGTACAAGCGGTATATGTACCCGCGGATGACTTGACGGACCCCGCGCCTGCAACCACTTTTGCCCACTTGGATGCAACAACAGTATTGTCGCGAAAAATTGCAGAATTGGGTATTTATCCCGCTGTTGATCCTTTAGATTCTACTTCGCGTATCTTAACACCTGAAATTGTTGGTAAAGAACATTATGAAACGGCGCAACGCGTAATCGAAATTTTACAACGTTATAAAGAATTACAAGATATTATTGCCATTTTGGGTATGGAAGAATTGAGCGAAGAGGATAAGTTAGTCGTACATCGCGCCCGTCGTGTGCAACGCTTCTTATCACAGCCTTTCCATGTAGCAGAACAATTTACAGGTATTCCGGGTGTTTTGGTCGATATT
>JAMOMQ010000150.1 GCA_027066995.1 Flavobacteriales bacterium | reverse complement strand
TGGGAGAATTACTCCTAAAAACATTTTTATTATATATGATTCCCGTATTTGTAGGGCTGGTGAGTCCGCGTTTTAGAACGGAGCAAGCCATCCGTTTTTTTTGGAAATGGCCTACATTTTTTGGAATATTGGCAGTAATTTGGGCATTGTATCATCCTATTAAGTAGAGATAAGAAAAAAAAGAAAAAAATGAATGAGGAACAAGAACAGTAAGTGGCTGATTGATTGACGGGGGACGAGGAAATCGTATCGAAGCCACCGGAATAAAAACAACCGAAGAATTAAACAAATACACGATTAAACAATAAAACAAAAAAAAATGACGTCAAACCCGGATAAAAACATAAAAACCATAGGCATCCCGACAGAAGAAGAAATACGTCAAGCGCAGATTGATTTTTCGCCGCGATGTTCATCTGCCGGAAGGGTAAATGATAAGGAAACACAAAAAATGGTGCGTTATATTTTAGATTTTGCACGCAAACATTCCTTGTTTGTTTTGGCTTACGGCACCGGCTGCGGTGCCATCGAAATTCCGGCCACTATGACATCGCGCTATGATGCCGAACGTTTTGGTATCAGAGGTGCTGCAACCCCCAGACAAGCGGATGTGTTGCTGATTACCGGTTACCTTTCAACCAAGACCTTAAAGCGTGTAATTCGCGTTTATGAACAAATGCAAGACCCTAAATATGTAATTGCATTCGGCTCATGCACCATTAACGGCGGGATGTATTTTGACAGTTATAATACCATTAATGCGCTTGATAGATACTTGCCGGTAGATGTTTATATAGCAGGTTGCATGCCGCGTCCCGAAAGTGTGATCAAAGGATTTGTAAAATTGCAAGAATTGATACAAAACGGTAATGCAGGTAATGGTGAATGTTATAGAAAAAATTTGGATTGGTATCGAGAAAATCAACAAAAAGTGATTAAAAATTGGAATTTTCCCGATGAGTATAATTGGTAGATGTTTTGTTAACTGTTAAATTGTTGAATCGTTTAATTGATGAGTTACTCTGTGGGTATTTAATGTATTCATAAATAGTAAATTATGTATATATTTTCATTTGAAAAGTTGGACGTTTGGAAAAATACTATTGAATTGACTAAAATAATTTATAGAATATCGTCTAAATTTCCGGATAAAGAAAAGTTTGGATTAACGTCACAAATGAGAAGAGCTGTTGTTTCGGTATCGTCAAATATTGCAGAAGGAACTTCAGGAACAACGGGTAAAGATAAATCTCATTATACAACTATGGCTTATACGAGTTTAATGGAATTAATGAACCAATCTATTGTTTCAAATGCGTTGGATTATATGTCAAATGAAGACTTAAATTTGATTAGAGAAAAAGTAGCACATATCGCAAATCAACTAAATAGTTTACGAAATTTTCAAAAGAACAATTAAACAATTCAACGATTACACGATTACACGATTACACGATTACAAAATAAATAAAAAATGAATAAATTAGAAAATATAATCTATAAAATAAAAGACACCTTCCACTTGGAAGCCAAGCAAAAAAATGAGAATCAGCTTCGTGTGGATGTAGATAAAAATCTGGTTTCGAGTGTGTTGCTCTATCTTAAGACGCAGTTAGGCTTTATGCATTTAAATCATATTTCATGTGTCGATTGGATAGAGGATAACCAATTTGAATTGATTTATATCGTTTGGAATCCGGAAAGTAAAATTACCGTGTTGGTGCATACACGAATCGACAGAGCCAATCCGGTGATGGAAAATATTGATGCCATTTGGGATCAAGCCAATACTTATGAGCGTGAAATAAGAGAAATGTTCGGCATAGAATTTCCGGGATTGGTAGGAGCCAAAGAATTTATTTTAGAAGATTGGCAAGAAATGCCGCCCATGCGTAAGGATTTTGATACGGCTGCTTATGCCGAAAAAACCTATCAAAAACGTCCGGGCCGTGAGAATGCCAGAGATGTCAGAGAGGAATTGATGAAACGCACGGGAGAAGAGTTGCCCGATTTTGCTAAAAAATATTCGAGGGATTGATGATGCAGTATGTTTATGCAGAATGTAGTAATGTCACTTCGAGTGGCGTTTGACTTATCAAACGATGTATCGAGAAGTAAGACATTACGGGTGTAGAAAAGTTAATTGGAACAGAAAAGATGTTTGTCCAAGCTTTCGATATGTTACCCAAATAAAATTTGAGTATCATTCGAACTGATAAGCTTATAAAAAATAAATTGCCAAAAGCTAACAGCCGAAAGCTAATAGCTAAAAACAAAAAACAATGAACGTAAACAGAGAAAAAGAAACCACTTTGTATTTAGGGCCGCAACATCCCGGGATTACCGGCAACATGATGATTAAGCTAAAAGTAAAAGGCGATATGGTAACCAAGGCCGAAACACATGTCGGTTATTTGCATCGTGCCTTTGAAAAATTGGTGGAACGTCGCAATTGGTTGCAGTCTTTTACTTTGATGTGCCGGTTTTGTGTTCCCGAGCCCGACCCCATGGAACTCACCTTTGCGCGTGCCGTAGAAGCCATTGAAGGACGAGAAGTGCCGCCGCGCGGAAAATATATCCGAACTATTGTAGCCGAATTGGCACGTATTCAATCTTTTTTATTGTGGTATGGCGGCCAGTCGGGATCTGCCGGACTATATACGCTGGGGCAATGGAGTGTGGGAGACAGAAACTATATTTTGGATTTGTTTGAAGACCTGACCGGCGCGCGTATCTATCACATGTATATGTGGCCCGGCGGTGTTCGTCGTGATTTGCCCCAAGGATGGATAGAAAAAGCTTACAAAACGATGGATTACCTCGAAAAACGCTTGGAGGATTATAATAAACTTTTGTTTGATAACGCTGTTTTTCAAAAGCGTGCACAAGGCGTGGGTATTATTCCGAAAGATAAAGCTATTGAATGGGGTGTTGTGGGCGCACCATTGCGGGGCACCGGTATCAAACATGATGTACGCATAGATGAGCCTTACGAAGCTTATGCCGATTTTGATTTTGTGGTTCCCACTTATGAAGGTGGAGATGTATGGGCAAGAGCTTTGGTTCGCAGAGATGAAATTAAGCAATCTATAAGCATTATCAGACAAGCTTTGGATAAATTACCTGGTGGTAGCTATTATAACCGGATCCCTAATCCGATGAAATGGAAGGTGCCTGCCGGCGAAGCTTGGGTAAAAACCGAAAGTGTACGTGGTGAAATCGGGTTTTATGTAGTAAGCGACGGAGGTAATAAACCGCGACGGGTACACCTGAAAGGTGCCGCATATACGCACGGAGTAACCGTATTGGAAAAAATATTGCCCGGACAAAATATCGCCGATGTGTCGTTTATACTGAATTCACTCGGGGTATGTCCGCCGGAGATTGAAAGATGACGTTGGATGCTGGATGTCGGATGTCTGATGATGACCGATGTTGGATGCTGGATGTCGGATGTCGGATGACCGATGTTGGATGCTGGATGATGCTGGATGCTGTATGCTGGATGAAAATGTGGGTTAATAGTAAAATAAACTTTTGAAGTTATTAATATGGAAAGTAAATTTAAATTTGAAAAATTAAGAATTTGGCAAGAGGCTATGGATTTTGGCGAAGATATGAATATGTTAGCCGATACTTTTCCTGAAAAAGAAAAATTTAATTTATCATCACAATTGAGAAGAGCATCCGATAGTATTGCATTGAATATTGCAGAAGGTTCCATTTTTCAATCAAATCCTGAGCAAAGAAAATTTATGGGATATTCCATACGTTCATTGGCAGAAGTAGTTACATGCTTACATAAAGCCAAAAGAAGAAATTATTTAAATGAAAACGATTTTGAGAAGCATTATCTTTTATCTTATAAATTGATGAACATGATGCTTGCATTTGTAAATACATTAAAGAAATAAAAAGAATAACCGAAACTTGGTGCTATCCGAAAACAAATATCATCCGGCACCGGTCATCGGTCATCAAGCGTAAATTATGAATAGTATAAAAAGAATAACAGAGACCTGTGCAATCCGGAAGTTAATATCATCCGGCACCGGTCATCGGTCATCAAGCGTAAATTATGAATAGTATAAAAAGAATAACGGAGACCTGTGCAATCCGGAAGTTAATATCATCCGGCACTGGTCATCGGTCATCAAGCATAAATTATAAATAGTATAAAAAGAATAACAGAGACCTGTGCAATCCGGAAGTTAATATCATCCGGCACCGGTCATCGGTCATCAAGCATATAAAGCAAGAACCTATGAGCATACTAAATTTAAAAGGCATATTAACACCATTGACAGCACTCAAACAGATGGGTAAACAGCCGCACACGATTAATTTTCCGTATGAAGAAAAAGAAATTTCCAAACGTTACCGTGGTTTTCATTACAACGACTTGGAAGCCTGTATAGGCTGTGCCAACTGTGCCACTATTTGTATGAACGAAGCTATTGATATGGTGGCATTGTCCGAGATAGAGGGGCAACCCGGCGATAGCGGTTTACGTCCGCAGATTGATTATGGAAGATGTTGCTACTGTGCGCTTTGTGTCGATGTTTGTCCGTCCGGCTCGTTGAATATGACGCAGGATTTTATCAAAGTCAGCAACGATCCTTACGATTTTTTAATGGTGCCCGGAAAAGATAATCCCGATGCCAAAGAAAAACTAAGTTTTACAGCCGATTTGGACACTTCACTCAATGTATTTGACCGTGTGCCGATGCGGGAATTGGATCCGGAAGAAAGGGTTAAATCCTTTGCCGAAGTATTTTTGGGTTACAACGAAGAGGAAGCAAGGATTGAAGCCAGCCGTTGTATAAGTTGCGGCTTGTGTACTGAGAATTGCCCTGTGCATATGCATATCCCCGAGTATATCAATGCCATTGCCAATGCCGATGATGAAGCGGCCATCAAAATTATTTACGATAACAACGATTTGCCCGAAATGTGCGGTAAAGTCTGCACGCGCCGTTGTGAAGATGTCTGTGCATTGCAGGTTAGGGGAGAAGCTGTGGCCATTCGCTGGTTAAAAGGCTATGCCACATCTAGAGCTGAAAATGCCGAGGTTATTAAAGAAATTGTCAATCCCGAAATACGAGAGCCTAATCAGTATAAAGTAGGTATTATCGGTGCCGGTCCCGGTGGATTGACAGCGGCTTATTATTTGTCGTTGCGTGGTTATAATGTTACGGTTTATGAGGCTCATAAAGATCCGGGCGGAATGATAATGTATGGCATTCCCAAATACCGTTTGCCTTATGACAGCATACAAAAGCAAGTGGATTATATGAAAAAAGTAGGCGTAAAAATTCATTTCAATACCGTAGTGGGTAAGGATATTTCTTTTGACGAAATCTATAACAACAGCGATGCCGTGTTTATGGCAGTTGGTTTACAAGATGCTTGGAATTTGGGTATTGAAGGTGATGATGCCGAAGGCGTATGGTCGGCCATTAAATTTTTGGGTAAAATCAATGCCGGTGAGACAGTAGATATAGGCAAAAAAGTTGTAGTAGTGGGCGGTGGTGATGTGTCTATTGACTGTTCACGTGTTTCCAGACGACTGGGTGCCGATGTATTCCAATCATACAGACGCCGAATTCAAGATATGCCTGCCGATTTGGAAGAAATAGAAGGCGCCGAAGCCGAAGGCGTTCATTTTATGCCGCAAACCATTCCTACCCGTGTAATCAAAGATGAAAACGGCAAAGTAAAAGGCTTGGAATATGTTAAGGCCGAAATGATATCCGAAGGAGGCGGACGTCCACGTCCTAAACCTATTGAAGGCAGTGAAACCGTTATCGAATGTGATGCCGTGATTGCGGCTATCGGGCAAAAAGCGGATTACAGTTTGCTACCCGAGCATATATTGGCTAAATTGGAAATGCAAAAGAATAAAATTGTCGTGGATGAAAACCGTCAAACCAGCATCCCCAAACTGTTTGCCGGCGGTGATGCTGTAACAGTTGGTCGAAATGATGCCATTTCTGCTATTGCCGACGGATTTATAGCCACCAAAGCCATTGATAAAATGTTGATGGGGAAATAGTATCAAATTGATTTATGTTTTTTACTATTGTTATATTTACTCAATTAATTATTAACAACTGAGAATTTTCGTTTCAATTTTAAGAATTGTTTTTCAAAAAATTCATAAGAAATACTTGCTGCCAATAAGGTTAATCCAATGTCTAACCAAATTTTGGCAAAATAATGTTCGTGTAACCATTGTATTCGGTCCAATAAATCGATGATAAAAGCATTATACAGATATATACCGTATGATATTTTTCCAAAATAATTTAACCATTTATTTTGTTTAATTTTATTAAAATATTTATCATTGTTAAGTATAAAAAATACCAATAAAAACAGTAGCGGTATGTCAAATACATATTTTTTTACCGATGCGTTGTATATTGTTGTATAGTCTTTGCTGTCAAGCAAACTCATCAAAATTACAAAGGCAAATAAGAGGCTTGGATACACCCATTGCGGCAGATTAAATTTCATTGGTTTATGATAATGATACAAGGCTAACAAACCGCCTATAGCCAACAAATCCATTTGACTAAGAGTGTGCATATAAATGGTCATCCAG
>JAMOMQ010000149.1 GCA_027066995.1 Flavobacteriales bacterium | reverse complement strand
GCGTGAATTTATCAAACTTTTAGGTGGCAAGCTGGAAGCTTAAAAATATTAAAGAGGCTGTCTCAAAAGAGTGAAATTTTATGTCATTTCGAACGAATGTGAGAAATCTTTTCAATTAACGAACAGATTACTCAGTCACTTGGTTCCTTTGAAAAGACAGTTAACAATTGCCCTTTTTAACTTGTAATTATTGGGTGTGAAAAATATTAGCTTGTAGCTTTGGTTGAAAAGAATTTCTCAAATTCTTTTCTCCTTGATTAGCCAAAAAATAATTCTAAATATTTTGGACTATTTTATAAATCAATTTAATATAAAACAAAAGCCGCCTCAAATGACGGCTTTTGTTTTATTGGGCTTAATCGTAAAGAAATTTATTCAACAAGAAGTTCTTTAATATCGGTTATTTGCCCCTCGGTTACCAATACGACAGAATACACACCGGTTGGATAACCTGACAAATCAATTGTATAATTATCTTCAGTGACATCAACAACATAATTACCTACAGCATTGTTATTTCCCGAAATATTGATTAGCATAATATAGGCTGCATTGCCTTCATTGATTTTATATGTAACATTGACTTGTTGTGAGGCGGGATTGGGAGATAAGCTTTCTATTCGATTGGGTTTAAGTTTAACTTCAACCTCTTTATAATCTTTAAATCCGTCAGATGTAGCAATGACTTCAAGTTTATATTTCTTTGCCATATCAACCGAAACACTTAAATCTTTACCTTGATAAATCAAGTTACCTTCTTCGTCATACCAATTATATTCGGCAGCTTCATTAATATTGACAGCACTGAGTGTTACAATATCACCTTTGTCAGCTTCTTTATTATCAGCTATTGCTAAAAATGAAGGACGCGGTTGTTTTTTAATAACAAAAGTTTCACCACCAATAATTTCACCGGTTTGATAGTCATGTTGTATTAAATGATAGGTAAACTTATCCTTATCTGTCATTTTTTCGGTTAAGAAATTGAAGGTTAAGGTCAAAGTTCCCATTTCATTAGGGTTAAAAGCAATATTATCTAGGATTACATTATTACCTTTTACAAATTTGACTTTTTCATCACTTGTTGCCTTCAGTTCTTCCGCAATTTTACCACCACGTTCCCAAGCAGTATACAATGCTTCACTCATTTTTAATTTCACCTCAGCTTCTTTAAAAATCGGATTACCGGTTTCGTCAGGGTCTTTTATCAATTCTAAATAATACATTTTTGATTCATCTTTCATATTACCTATTGCTACGGTGCCGATTAAAGCAATATCTGACTGGTTGGGCACTACATTAACAACCGTAACATTTTTCCAAGCGATATTATTATTGTTTTTAACATTTTGAACCAAATCGGTTGTTTCGGGATAAGTCATAGGATCATTGGCAGATTCTATGCGGGCTAATAAACAATAGTGCCACGGATTAGGATCTATACCCACATAATTTTCAGGATTTGGAATATGCCAAGGGAATTTTATTATTCTTGATTCTCCGGGTTGTAAAATAGGGATTTTGTTATTGGGTTGTCTGATAATTTCGTCACCCATACGAACCCCTGTTTGCGGGTCATTATAGCCTGTCCAAGGTTGCGGCCAAAACAAATCCAAACGGGCTTTTCCCCAATAGAGGTGCAGTAATTCGTTACCGGTAGAAGCGACATTACTACGATTTATTACTCGCACATATACATATACGGGATTGTTGGGGTCATATTCCGGATTTTCATGTTCGGTACCGTTATCATCATGATTTCGTATCCAAATATCCGAACTGGTCCATAAATGTTGGGTTACATTATTAGGTTCTGTACCCGGATCATCAATCCCGTCTTTTACGGTTAAATCCAAATCGTCTATCTTAGAGTAACAAGCCGTATTTTGGGCATTGTATCTGGCACTACCCCATTCTATTTTGTCAGCATTACCGGAGGTGTCCCAGGCACATAAAATAGCTCCGGAACCTTTATCGGTAATTACGATTTCATTCAAACTATCAGCATCTATGTCACCTATATAAGGAGATCCGGAAAATTTATCATCAAGTGCATAAATTGGCCAACCATTACACATAATTAAACTGTTACCTGTGTAATAATAAGCGTTTAGTGAATTACCGATATTAACAACAACATCAACGCTATTATTACCCTCAACATCAGCCAATATGGCTTCTTTTTTACATACTCCTTCAACAAACACATTAGCTTTTTGCATGCCTTGATTATTATACACAATCACTTGATTGGAAGCAGCAATTATAATTTCCAAATTACCGTCGTTATCTAAATCACCTACTGATATACCACCGGAAGAAATATCGGGAATACTTATCCCATTTGTATTCCAACCGGTTACCGGCGAACCATCTACATTTAAAGCATATAATTTTGAATTGCTACCACTTGTGGCAGTGACAATTTCCTTTTTATTATCACCATCAATATCTGCTAATACCAATTTACCGGATCCATTTTCTTGTCCTAAAAACTCTTTAATCAGTACCGGGAGATTTTGTGTATGTGGTGAACAGTAATAAACGGCACCGTCACCATTACCGGAATTATCTTGTATGTTAAAAACAATATCTTTAAAACCATCGCCATCGATATCACCAACAGCTACTTCGGTTTCAGAATAACCTGAATAATTATTGACATTATATTCATAAATTATATTAGCATCTTTGTCATATACGTGAATACTTTGGTGTTCATCCAATACTATAATTTCGGAAATGCCGTCATTGTTGATATCTGCCATTACAGGTGCTTTAAATGCACGGTGATTTGAACTATTTATACTAATATTGATATAATTATTTTCTTCCCAATCACCGTTAGCGGTATTATAGGTATCCCATAGATGATCCGGTCTGTCGTGATTGTCCGGGTGGGTATCAACGGTATGATAAGCATAGAGACGTGCTTCGGCAGGACTATTTTGACGGCTCATACCAAACACCTCTGCTTGTCCGTCACCATCAATATCCATTACTGCCACTTTATAACGCATATCAAAGGGTGGATGGGCAAAACCTTGTAACTCAGTTGTATTACCATCAATGTTAAAAAGTTCATGTCCTTGTTCATCGTAGCCGAGAATAACCCCTTTTTCTGTCATTTGAGTTTCATCACCATCTTTTCTCCAGTCATTTTTGGCTATAAAGATTTCTCTTTTGCCGTCCCCGTTTATATCTGCTACGGTGGGAGATGAATTAAAAGGCCCATTTAATGTATGGTAAATAGGAAAACCTGTATGGAATGAAAAACTGGTCCATGCTTTGTAAGCATTCAGTTGATTGCCATTATTATAATCAATAGCTGTATGCAATAATTGAAGTGGAAGTTCATTGCCCGATGAACTCACTACACTTATCTTATAATAATAATTAGTAGTAGGTTGTAAATCTATATTTACATACATTGATGAACCTTCTAACAACCGGTCATTCACTTTGATATAATCATCCGGATTGCTTGAATTGGTATCTGCCCGGTAAACATTATATCCTTTGATGTTACTCACAGGATTCCACATCAATTTGATTTCATCTGCGGTAGAAGTAAAATGAAAACCGTCAATCTGTGGAATGGGGTTTTCTATCAAATCAAAACTAAAATCTTGTTGAACGCCCAAAGCATTGGTTACTTGCAAATTAAAAGGTAAACTACCATTGGGAACTTGACTAAGTTCAAATTCAAAATCCGTTGTGTTGAGTTGTCTATGGTGGGCTCCTATATCCGGATAAGCACTTTGGTTTTGTGTAATATTAATGGAAGCATCAGAACTCGATAAAGTACCGTTAATACCTGTAGCATCAATATTGGCGATATTATTCAAAGCGATATGCAGGTGATAGGTTTCACCGGTTTGCAAACCGGACATATCTGTCATAATATTTCCATTAGCATCCGTTACATAACGCATTCCCAATTCCAAGCCGGTTTGCTCTAAATCCAAATAAAACTCATCACTATGGCTATACCCGTTGGCATCAGTAATATCCAACCAAAATTTTAGAAAATAGGGCATTTCACCGGTTGTATTATTATATTGGAATTGATAGTTATCCAAAGTAACGCTATTGCCGGACGTTATAGTACCGTTATAAGTATTATCCGCTTGTAATATCGTGATTTGATTGAGCAAAGCATTATCCGGACGCAGATGGGCGGAAATATTGCTGATATCCGTATTACCGGAATTAGTCAATTCAAATTCTAAGCTAATCGTTTCGCCGGGTTCAATGGCATTGTTGCCATTGCTATCGGTATAGTTAACATGAGTGATATATACATGAGCTTGAGGTAAATGGATATTGGTAATAGCTGTAGCCGGCAGGTAATTTTTTGCCGTAGCTGTAATCAATAATGGTCCTTCGGTGTCGGGTTGGATATAAAAAACAGCATTGGTTTGAAAAGCCGGTACTTCTTGTGCGGCATATACTTCTATATTTTGGGTGGTGTTGTTAAACTTATATAAAGTAACAACAGCATCTGATGAAATACTGTTGAGTTGTACGGTTAATTCATTATTACTGTTATTGTCAATCGTAAAATCTTGGGGGGTAGTTAACACAATATTGCCGGGGGTATTTGTCCAAACCATCATAGTGGGATCACCGAAAAGGGTAAAATTTTTGTTATAATTGCTATGATAACCTTGATTGTTTACTTTTACAAAATTACTTATGTTACCTAATCTGTTAATTGAATTTAAGTACATTGCTTCAAATAAATAATCCTGTTGTATATAGTTCCCTTGCCAACCAAAGCCTGTATTGGCATAAATAGCAATTCCGGCGGTATTACTCGCATTGATATATTGTTCCGCAAAAGAATCCTTATCAAATTGTCCGGGTTCACAAGCTGCAGTATACATAATTTGCAAATAATCTAAATTCTGTAAACTGTTGCAATCACTTTTATACATTAAATCTCCTTTCATCAAACTTGAGGCTCCTATGCTGTATGGATTACCATGATCAAAATGTGATATTATATGAAAATACCCATTATTACCGCCATTTGATAACCGATATAACAATGAATCTCTACTTAATTCCTCATCACCTAAATAAGGATTATGAGTAGAAGTTAAATGCTCATCATATAATCGCCATTTGTTTTTAGTTGATAAATAAGATTTATTAAACAACCTGTCCATCCAGTATTGCCCTCTATTTAAATCCGAATTTGTACCTAAAACACCATACGCTCCAACCAACAATAAATTGTTTACATATGAGCTACTAATACCATTTAAACTTTCATATTTTTGTATTTTACTTATTATATTTATTACATCATTCTCATTGTGTACTGATATTCTTCCCAAATAATTATCTGGCACATATTCTAAATATCTTGTATATGTTCCATTTAAATATATTATATTATCATCATCTTCCCAACCAAAATTTGAATTACCATTAGCATTCCAATTGTTGTTAGGGTCATTTGGATTATAAACATCAGAATAGTATAAATCGGTTATCCAATAATGATAACCATTAAATATTTCTAAGGTTCCTATTCTTGCAGGAATAATGTCCGTATCACCACCAAGCAGTACATATACAGTCCCCCATTTACTATATACATCTTTTAGGTAATTTCTAATTTGTTCTTGATGGTCAACACCTGTATAATTTTGATAAATATCTTCTACAGTAGCAATAACCGTAGGAATACCGCGTTTGGTTTTATAATTGGCAAATGTTTGAAAATAGGGTTTTAAGGCGTTGTTGGTAACTATTACATATTCGGGTTGGTCGCCGGTGGAATCCGGTTGCCAATGTAAGACTTGTTTCCGCGCTTCGGTTGTGGGTATGGGCAAATTGGTAATGACCGGTCTTCGCATTACATTTAAATCTTGTGGATTTACGACCATGGCTTTGATAAAGTCAAAATTAGACTTTTCAATTTTTTGACTACTACTTACAGTTTGAGCTATGTTCCCCTGCGTATATAGAATTTGGATATCGAGTTGTTGATACAAACTTAATTGCCTACTTGCCGGTATATATTCAAAAGGTGTAACTTGCATCGTTATCACATGATATCCAAAGATATACCGGTCTGCCAAAACTTTGATTTGGCTTTCCGGATAGGGGTTATTGCTGTTATATATAGCCGGGTTTGGTGCGACAGTATCACAAACCTGTCCGATAACACAAGGCGGTTGTACCGGGCGTATCAAATAATTGCCTGAAAAAGTGGTTTTATTGTTAGTTGAAACTTGTACACCGGTAATGGTAGAGCCGGCGGGTAACACATAGTTTTGGATAAACACGGGTAAGTTAGGAGCGCCTATGCTGTCTGATTCAGCTATTTGCGTATTATCTGTATGGGGGGGGTAATTGACTGAATATCAATGTATTGTCCGTTTTGAATGAGTTGCCAATCAGTTACTTGCGTACTGATACTTCCGTTTATTTGGGCATGGGTTTGTAAACCCAGCCAAAATAATATGAGTAAAGAAATATATTTTTTCATAGCTGTTTTATTTTTGAATGATGAGTTTTTGGGTATAATAATTATTGTTATTATCTTTTAAACGTAAAATATAACTGCCATCAGATAATTGTGTGGCATTTATGGTATTTCTGGTTAATTCTTTTTCCGGAATGACTT
>JAMOMQ010000148.1 GCA_027066995.1 Flavobacteriales bacterium | reverse complement strand
CATGCCTTTTTGGTATAAAAAAAGACAGTATCTTTGGACTTTTATAAGCCCGTAAATTAATGAAACAAAAAATACTAAATGCCATAAGCCATATAACCCGGTATTTATTGGTCAGTTTTATACTGGTTAGCGGTATTTTATGGTTGTTTTTCATCTTATCAACGCCCAACGCCAACGGTGTGGTAGCATTTTTATATAAATGGAGTATTCCTTTATACTACTTTTTTGTGTTATTACTAATAAGTCTGGCGCTTTTACCCTTTTATTTCAATAAATATTTGCGATTTACAGTATTGCTACCCAAAATTTTATTTGACATTTTTTTATTGGCTGATTATTTTGTTTTTAAAATATACCGGTTTCATATTGACATGCTCTTTATCAAAATGGCCATAGCCGATTTTAAAGGCATAGGCTTGTCGCCTTTGATAAGTTTTATTGCGGTTTTAGCTGTAGCACTTATTGTTGCTGTCAATTATTATTTGTTTCGCAAAACCGAAAAAATTCGTTTTAAATCTTTAAAAAAATTATTGATTGCTTTACTGTTTTTTTTCTTATCGGGGCAAGTCGTGCATATTTGGGCCAATTACTACCAACAGCAATTTATTGAACAATATACGCCTTATTTTCCTTATTATTTTCCGACGACTTCACATAGTTTAATGAAAAAATGGACTAAAAAAGCACCCTATTTAATACCCGCACCGGTAGAATCCGCTCAAAAACAACTCGATTTACGCACCGGCCAAAAAGACGGGCTTTTTGTATATCCTAAAAAAGATTTGGTGTTTTCGGACAGTCTTAACAATCGTCCCAATATATTATTAATCGTATTGGAGAGTTGGCGCTCAGATATGATAAAACCAGAAATAATGCCGCATATTGACTCTCTGGCGCAACATGTATATCGTTATAATAATCATTATAGCAGCGGCAATGTAACCGTTTCAGGCTTATTCGGATTGATGATGGGACTACATCCCACCTATTTGTCTTATGCCCAAGCTGATGCTTATCAACATCAAAGTGTATTAACCAAAAGCTTGGAGCAATTGGGTTATGACATCAAAGCCTACACCTCGTCTAATCTCGATCGTTTTTCTTTAAAAGCCATGCTGTTCGGACATATAAAAGACAATCATTATATCAATTACATGGGAGAAACCGCCGACCGGAATGACAGAAAAGTCATTGACCGTCTTACAGAAGAATTATCAGCCTCTGCAAATAAGCCTTGGTTTAAATTTGTATTTTTGACATCATCGCACCACCATTATTATTATCCCAAGACATACGAAAAGTTTACACCGGTTCCTGCCAATAACGAAGGATTTATTTTTGACAAAAATATAGATGCCACACCTTTTCTCAATGATTATAAAAATGCCTTGTTATACGAAGACGCCTTGGTAAATGAGGTGCTCAACCGTCTTAAAACAACAGGCCAATTAAAAAACACATTAATTATCATTACCGGTGATCATGCCGAGGAATTTAACGACAACAAAGCCGGCTATTGGGGACATGGTAGTAATTTTACACTATACCAAACCAAAGTGCCTTTATTAATTTATGATCCTTTAAGTCAAACTCATAAACAAATTTCTTTACAAACCAACCATATTGATATAGTAGCCGGTATTTTAAAACAATATTTGGGTTGTAACAATCCTATTGCCGACTTCAGTTCCGGACAAAATATTATGTCTGATTTTAGCTCGATTAACCCAAACCGCGGTTTTATTCAAACCAGCTACAAAGACAAAGCATATTTGAGCGATAGCATTGTATATGCCACCGGATTGCGTGTGCAAAGTTACCGGATTGATAACATTAATAAAATCAACAAAAAATACGATTATAAATTAATCAACCGCTTAAGAAAAGAAGAAGTGCACTTTTTAAAAAAATAAATCTTGCATTTGTCTTATACCAACTGTTTTCTGCACTCTTAAACATTTTTTGCGATTTATATTATAACATTTTCATTAACAGGTGTTTACAAATAAACCTTATTGATTTTTGGTGTCTCTGATTGTAATTTATCTATATTATTATTAATCATTTTACTTTTTTGCATTGCCCAAAAAAGTAACAAAAAAGTCTAGCCTTAAGAGAACCTTGCTAAAATAATCACCTCAACGCTAAACTATCTGAACTCTCTCCGCTGTCGCTTCGTTCAAACAGCAGATAGTTTTACGCTTTTTCATTGTTATTTTTACGCAAGAACCTCTTAGGGCATTGGCCTCACGTAGAAAAATTCAATAATATTCAAGCATTTTTATTCGATTAGCTTTTTTGTTTGAAAATATAGGTGTCCCAGTGCGGAAAACAGGAAAAAGAAGTGCACTTTTTAAAAAAATAAATCTTGCATTTGTCTTATACCAAAATGATATATTTTAAGCTTAATAAAACTTGCAATTAATGAGCACCGGCAGATGATAAATAATTTTTAATTATCTCTTCCAAACCGTCGGGTTTGGTTACCGTTTTAAAAGGAATATGACCATCTATCAAATCCTGACGCAAATATTTACCAACCGCTCTGACCAATAACATATCAACTTCTTTGAGTTGGTCAATAATTTCATTATGATGATGTTCGCCATGATGGTGATGCGAATGGTGTTCTGCCTCATGGTGATGTCTGCCCTGCCCTAAACCACGGCCTAAACCTCTACCTTGCCCCTTACCTCTGCCTTTACCTTGACCACGGTGATAAGCTTCGTGTTGCAAAACTTCATCATGTTCATCATCATGTTTATGCAGGTTTTCTTCAAAACGAACATCAATTATTTGCCCCTTATCATCTATCTCGTAAATGGCAAATTCCTTAGCCCGGCCGGTGCGTTTGGCAATGGTTTGCCGGTCATTAGTGGGAATAGCTATCTTCATAGTCCAAAAATTTACCGATTAAAATTTTTCTTTTCGTATTTTTTTACAGCCCAAACAGTCAATTTGTAAGATAAATATATAATAACAGGCCAACTGATAAAATACAATATTGCGTATGTCATAATCTTAATATTTTATTTCTTCTTGTTTTATTTCTTTAATTGAAATTTTATGATTATCCATAGATTTCCATGCCCAGATGATATAAGCCAATACAAACGGCACCATCAATGACACATAAGACATTACTACCAAAGTAAATTTACTCGAAGCACTATTAGCCAAGGTAATAGAGCTTTGCAAATCATAAGTAGACGGATAGTAAGCCGTATGATTAAAAGCTGCGATGAAAAATACCGCCATAACCGTCAATACCGTGCCGACACCTACAAACCAAAAGGCATTGGTTTTGTTTTTAAAAATACCGGTATAAATACCCCAAAGCACAGATACAACGCCTATCAATAACAGGATTAACACCAATGGCATCTCTAACAAATTATGTAAATATTTATAAGGCGCCATAAAAACCTTACCGGTTTCGGCATCTATGGCAAAACCATCGATAAATAACAATCGGACAGTCCAAAACAAAAAGAAAATCAAAAATAAAATGCTGTTTCGTTTTAAACATTTTTGAGCTTTGTTCAAAATGTTTTCGTCAGCCACCATTTTTTTGACATATAATAAAGCAATAACACGGGCTAAAAAGAAAAGTGCCAATCCCAAAGCCAAATTTTGTAAAAACGCCAGATGCTGCGTTGTCCAAATGGCTTCTAAACCGTGCCAAGGTGTTTCCCATTGCGAAATAACCGCTTCTACATTGCTCTTCATATTAACAATACGCGACTTATCAACAGAAAATTGACTGCCTGTAAAAAAAGTGGAAACGGCCGCTCCTAAAAATACCGGCGCAATCACCCCATTGATAAACAAAAAAGTTTCGTAAGTTTTGGCACCTAAAAAATTATTTTTCTTTTTACGGTATTCATAAGACACCGCTTGTATGATAAAAGCAAATAATATTATCATCCAAACATAATAGGCGCCACCAAAACTGGTAGAATAAAATAGTGGAAAGGAAGCGAAAAAAGCACCGCCAAAAACCACCAAAGTAGTAAATGTAATTTCCCACTTATGACCAAAAAGATTGATCAAAACGGTTTTTTCATCTTCGTTACTACTGAGTTTTCCCAATAAGGTTTGTCCACCTTGAACAAACATCATGAAAACCAATATACCGCCTAAAAGAGCTATGATAAACCACCAATAGGCTTGTAAACTTTCGTATGATAATGCTTCAAACATAATTGTAATATTTTTTAATTGGAAAATCCGTTTTTAATGGTTGTCAACATGATTTTGACTTCGGCAATCAATAGTGCTGTAAATACTATTAAGAATAAAAAGAATGTCAGGATAACTCCTGAAGTTTCAATATGAGACGAAGCCACCATGGTAGGCATCAAATCTTGAATAACCCAAGGCATACGTCCGGCTTCGGCCGTAATCCAGCCCAGCTCTTGTGCCGCCAAGCCTAAGGGCATACCCAAAATACCTAAGCGCAGCAGCCATTTTTTCTTTTCAATGTTATTTTTCATAACGGCCAAGTAAATCAAAACAAAAAATACCAAAAACCAAGTGCCTAATATTACCATGGTATGAAACGATAAAAAGGTAATAGCCACCGGTGGCACCAATTCTTTCATATCCTTGCCATCAAAATAACCGTATCCGAAATCTTTAAAATGGGCTTTAAAAGTTTTGAGTTGTTTCCCGGCTTCCATATCATCGCCGGCTTTTTTGGCTTTTTTGTAAGCTGCCAATGCATTAATAGCAATACGACCACTGGCGATACGTTCTTTATAAGAAGGTATATTTTCCTCTTTGTTGCCATACACCAAATCATCTACGCCGGGCACAAAAGCATTAGGATCATTAAAGGCAAGGATTGAAAGACCATACGGAATTTCAAATCCGGTAACTTCCACCTCATCTTGATTGGCGCCTTTTAAATCGTCAGAAATGGATTCTATCAAATTTTTATCTTTTCTAATTTTAGGCGTGCCTATGGCAATCAACGGGGCGCCACGTGAACCTTTTTTAAGGCCCTCCATAGCCGCCAACTTCATAGGTTGGTATTTGGCCACCTGCTTGGCAGAACCGTCTCCGGTAATTATTGTCGCCATAATGGCTACAAACCCGAATACGGAAGCCACCAGCATACTGTATTTGGCATAAGTTTTATCTCTGTTTTTGATAATTAACCAAGCACTGACTGCAATGACAAACAAAGCTGAAAAAGTATAAGCCGATGTAATGGTATGAATAAATTTATTGACAGCTACCGGATTAAAAAGCACGTCTAAAAAATTGTGCATTTCGTTACGCATGGTATCCGGATTAAACTCCATACCTACGGGATTTTGCATCCAACCGTTTGCTACCAATATCCACAAAGCCGACAAATTGCTACCTATGGCAACGAGCCAAGTTGAAATGAGATGCGCTTTTTTACTGACTTTGTTCCAACCAAAAAACATAATGGCAATAAAGGTAGATTCCATAAAAAACGCCATAATACCTTCAATGGCTAAAGGCGCTCCAAAGATATCCCCGACAAACCATGAATAATTAGACCAGTTGGTGCCAAATTCAAATTCTAAAATAATACCGGTGGCAACGCCAATGGCAAAGTTAATACCGAAAATTTTAAGCCAAAATTTTTCAATTTTTAACCATTTTTCGTCACCGGTTTTTACATAAATGGTCTCCATAATAGCTAACATAAAGGAAAGTCCTAATGTCAGCGGCACAAATATCCAGTGATATAAGGCTGTAAGTGCAAATTGCGCCCGGGACCAGTTGACCAAACTCCAATCAATGTGTTCCATAATTTATTTTTTTTCGTTTGTTATAATGAGTTGTTTTTCTATATGTTCAATACGTTCGCGGTCGGTTTTAAAGTTGTCTTTAAGGATATTCGGAAAAAAGAATACCTTTAAAATAGCAAACATGATAAATAATTTAATCAATATAATCAGCCATAACTTCTTACCTCGCGGACTCATATCTCTAAATCCTTCAAAATAAAAATTAAATATTTTTTTTAGAATCATTCTAAATTAAATTTTATACAAAGTTAGAAGCATTTTAGACTAATTGCAAGTAATTAAAGAATTTTTTTGTGTTAAATTTTTTAACAGGATGTAATACCAAAACGACATACAAAATAGTCCAATATTTCGTTTCTTTTTGGCTTTTTCATCGTCGAAAATACTCGACTGTAGCTACGGCTACTACTGCGTTTTTCTCCTTGATCAAACCAAATCCCGAAGCTTCGGGACAAAATATTTTGGACTATTTTATAAATCAATTTGGTATAAACAAAAAAAATCATCATTTTATTCTACTACAAGCTAATACCCAAATTTGAATATATTGTTATAGATAATACGGAAAAACAGAAAAGTCCCGAAAAAAAAAACCGCCTTAAAAAAAAGCGGTTTTTGTAATGATATTTATGGTAATTAATTATGCCAAAACCTCTTGCACCTTATCGGCGGCTTCTTGAAATTCGGTTACAAAATGTACGGGAATGCCACTTTTTTCAATAAGTTCTTTAGCTTTATCGGCATTAGTGCCTTGCAAACGAACAATGATTGGCACATGTATTTCGCCTTTCATATTATTATAAGCGTCTACAATACCTTGCGCCACGCGGTCGGCACGCACAATACCACCGAATATGTTGACCAAAATAGCTTTAACTTTAGAATCTTTTAAGATAATACGGAAGCCTTTTTCTACCCGTTCGGCATCGGCGGTTCCTCCTACATC
>JAMOMQ010000147.1 GCA_027066995.1 Flavobacteriales bacterium | reverse complement strand
GCTAACCATGATGATGGCTCAAGTTACCGGACTTCAACCCGGCGAATATATACATACATTCGGCGATGTGCATATTTATAAAAACCATTTGGAACAGGTAAAATTACAGCTCAGTCGCGAACCGAGACCCTTGCCGGTCATGAAAATAAATCCCAATGTGACTTCTATTTTTGATTTTAAATATGAGGATTTTGAATTGACCGGTTATGACCCGCATCCGCGTATTAAGGCAAAAGTTTCGGTGTAAATATTATAATTAAGGTTTATTAAATATTTTTTTAATAAATAAAAAAGCAGCCGGTAAACAGCTGCTTTAAGAATGTTTTTGTAGAAAAAAATTACTTACTTAACTTCAAAAGTTACTTTTAAGTTAACGCGGTATTCTACCACTTCACCGTTATTTACTACCACGCTTTGGTCTTGCACATAAGCAGACTTGATCCCTTTGATAGATTTACTGGCTTTTTTAACAGCTTTGGCTGTAGCATCTTCCCATGATTTTTTAGAACTTGACATCAGTTCTACAACTTTCATTACTGGCATAATTGTATTTTTTAAATGTTAATATTTTCAAAAATATGAAAAATTTAAGGAATAATCAAGGGTTTTTTCTGTTTAATTGTAATTTTAATTTTAAACATTGTAAAAAAATCAAAACATAACTTAAACAGGTTAATAACTGAACTTTCGCATGTTGATAATCATGTAATGTCACATCAAGTATCCCGAGAGCGAAGCAATTCGGGATGTATCGGGAAGTAAATATTACGTTTGTCAAAGACGCTTGTCTTATATTTCGATACATTTTGACTTCATTTCATTTAGTCAAAACACTCAATATGACAAGCTTGGAATTTATCGTATTATATTATGCATCAATTAATTATCATAACAAACAATTACTTTCGAAAGTTTAGTTAATAATAAAAAGCACCGGTTTAAACTAAAGCAGACAATGGTTTAAAACTATTGTCTTGTGGTAAATGCTTTTTATATACTTTGGGACAGGGTTGACTGGTTTTTGGGGAACAGCTTAGAAGTGTTAAAAAGCTGATGAATAGTATAGCGGCTATAATTCTTTTTGTCATGATTTACTTGGTTTAAAATACTGTAACGTAAATATAGAAAAATTATTTTAGTAAAATGTCAATATACCAAAAACCTGAATCCCAAGAAGTGTTTTTAACATTTTTATTATAATGGTTTTGATCTTTTTTGCTACACGGTTTATAGGTTTTAAAAGTTTTTTCGCCTAATTGATAAGGAACCGGTTTATTAAAATCGGGGCTGTCATAAACAAAAGTATGAAATTCGCCGTTTTCTCCGCACCAATCGACATTGGCGGGCAAGTCTTTTAAAAAATCAGAGTCAAAAGGGCGGCCTACAAAATTTTGATCTAAGAGTTTGGCATTGACACTGACTACGACAGCTTTAATACCCGTATCAATTATTTTTTGTGCCAAATATTTGGTATCCCGGCCAAAAATGGGAAATTTGGCTTGCATGGCAATCTTCTGCATTTGATTAATACGATATTTTTTCAAGTCTTCTAAAAATATGTCGCCAAAATATACGGTATTGTAGCCTTCATTTTTAAATCTGGTTAAATGCTCGGTCATTATTTGGTTATAAGTAGCCATATCCACATTGGCAGCTAACGGAATTTTATGAAGAGGAATGTTAAGCGCACCGGCTTGTTGTTCGAGCAACTCGTTACGTAGCCCGTGCATAGAAACACGCTCATAATCTTGATTAACGGTTGTTAATAACAAATCAGGTTTTCTTTGTGTTTTAATTAACCGGTGTAAGGTATAGGCGGCATCTTTACCGCTGCTCCAACTAAGAACAGTTTTATTCATAGGCTATAAATCTTTAATACTTATGGGGGTTACTTCGGCATTTTGATGAATCAAATATATTTTTTGATTGGATAAGCGTTTGCATTTATATCTGGTGCGTCGTTTTTCTTGTAATTGGTAAGTGGCGCCATTGGGCAAGGTGAAATAATCGCCGGGGTGCAATTCAAAAATATATTTCAGTGTCTTTTGGTCTTTAGTGTCGTAGTTCGACAATTTTAAATATAACTTTCCGTCACCGGCCGTAGAGGCTTTCGGATTTTTGGCATATTGTTGTAAATCTGCCAAAAGGTTTTCGGGAAAAATATCCGGTTTTAAAAATGTCTGCAATAACCGGCCAAAAGTTTGTTTCCATTCTTTGCCATGCGGTTTTATGCGATGACCGTATTTTTTATAGGCTTGATAGTGTGCCAACTCGTGTAATAGCGTAATCAGAAACTGATAAGGATTCAGGTTGTTATTGATACTGATTCTATGATGCCGGCGATTGATACGTTTATAATCGCCGAGTTTTGTTCGGCGTGGTGCGGTTATTTTCAATTGCAAATCGCTATAAGAAAATAGCAAATGCACCACTTCATCAACAGCTTGTGCCGGTAAATATTTTTGTAATACTGCTTTGGCTTCGTCCATCATTAATTAAACGGAATACTTAGGGTAATGGGAATATTTACATTGTGAATATAGGAACCGTCTATTACTTCGGTCAAACCGATTATGGCATTAAAATCAAGTGTCATGCCGTTGTTAAACTTAAAACCGATACCGGTTAAAATACGCTGATCCAAGTCATTGACATTTAAATTACCTTCATGTTTTAGCAAGTAGGCCGGTACATATCCTAATGAAATATAGAAATTTTTTAACAAGTTCAAATTCATGCTGATATCTAAATCCAGATAAGATAAATCTATATCTAAAGCATTGACTCTAAAAACTCCGGCATCTACCGTTTTGTATATGCGGGTTTTATCATATATCAAACCTAATTTACCGGTGAGTATACGGCCTTCTAATCGTAAAAAAACACCGGCTTTGTATAAACTGACAAAATCTGCCAATTGTGGTGTGCCTTCGGCAACGGCATCTCCTTGTAGAATAGAATTAATATTGGTGTTGAGTGTCAAGTCGGGCAGTATAGCGGTAGAGAGGTTGAGGCCACCGGTTATACCGTAAGTTAATTTGTTTTGACCCAATCCGTTTTGACTAAAAATAAATACTATAAAAATTGTAAGTAATAGACGTTTCATAAATTATTTTTTAAACATAAAATAGACTGCTAATATAAGTAAAAAAAGGCGACCAAATGATTCCAACGTATGGTTTCGGATTTGAAAAAAACGAATGTAAAAACGGCAAATATACTCAATGTGATAACTTCTTGAATTACTTTTAATTGCAGTAATGAAAAAGGGCCGCCATTACCTTTAAATCCGTAATGATTGGCCGGCACTTGAAACAAATATTCAAAAAAAGCAATTCCCCAACTGATTAAAATAATAGCCAGAAGTCCCAATTTTTGAGACCATTTCCATTCGGAAAATTTGAGATGCCCATACCAAGCCATAGTCATAAAACTATTGGAAATAATCAATCCTAAAATAACAAGTAATGCTTTGAGTTTCATGATAAAATAAACTAAGCAAAATTAATATAAAAAAACAAAAAAAGATGCCGTTTTGTAACTAAAACGGCATCTTTTATAATGGGATAAAAACGAATGACTAAAAGATGCCTAAGAATTTTTTGCGTTTTTTCTTTGCTTTTTTAACAGGCTTTTCGTTTTTGTGTGATACAATAGTCAATTCTTTCATAATATGGTCACAATGTGCGTATTTATCAATGGTAAATAATACGGCATTGTCTTTAACGGTAATACTTCTTGATACTTCGGGACGGAAATAGACATCTTCCATCAAACCTTCCCAAACACCATCAAAAGCTAAACCTATATGTTCGCCACGGGCATTAAGAACGGGACTGCCCGAATTACCACCGGTAATATGATTGGTTGATAAGAAGTCGCTGACAAGAGTGCCGTCTTTTGAAGCATAACGGCCGTAGTCTTTCTTTTCTAAGAGTGTTACCCAATCTTTGGGTAAGTCAAATTCCAAATCGCCCGGCTTGTATTTTTCGAGCATGCCGTAAAAATGTGAAAAGGCTTTATAATAAACGGCATCACGCGGTTCATAACCTTTAACTTTACCGTAAGCAACACGCATGGTAAAATTGGCGTCGGGGTAGAAGGGACGGTCACTGAAAACTTCCATTTGTGCTTTCATATATTGACTCATCAATTGATCAATCTGAACATTGATGGCATTGACGGGTTTAGACAATTTTTCGTCGGTCCATTTTTGTTGTGCTGTAAATAGTTTGTAAGCCGGATCGTCTCTCAATTTTAGATCAAATTGTTGAAAATCTTTAGCGGCAAACAATTTTTCCAATCCGTTTTTGGTAGCCAATAAGGAATGTTCGTATAATTCGTCGGCCAGTTGTGCCGGGGTTTTGCCTGACAAGGCTTGCTGCAATTCGGGGCTGATATATTTTTTATCGACATTTTTGACATAAAAATCAATCAAAGCGGCAAATATCTCCTTATCTGTTTGTTTGTCATAGTCTTTCATGATATGATTCATGATATACTCCTTATATAACTCTTTGACTTTTTTGCCTTGGGGTGTTTTAAAATTAAAGTAAACATCGCCGCCACGGTTTAGTGCATTTTTATCGAGTTGATTAACAACAGCAACAATATTGGGCAAGTCAAGATTACGACCAAAAATTTCGCCGGTATAGTCTTGCACAACAGCGTAGGGTTCTAATTCGGCATAGAGTTTTTGCAGTTTGGGCAAAATTTGACCGTATTTGGCTTTCCACTCGGGATTGGCATTGACACGTTTCATAAATTCGGCTTCATATTTTTGCTTGGCTTCTACGGCTTTAAATTTTTTCAAACCGCGGCTTTCACCTATAAAAAACTTCCAATAATTAGCCAGTCCGGCATGTTTAGAAGCCAGTTTGAGTTTCATTGCCGGGTCTTTGGCCATTTTTTTGTCCATAATGCCTAAAGAAATTTCTCGCACGGCAACATGAGCAGGATCACGCAAGTCTTGTTTTTGTTTGACGGCATAAGAAGTTAAATATTCAGTGGTTCTACCCGGAAAACCGACCACCATGGTAAAGTCATCTTCTTTTAAATCGTCTAAATTAATTTTAAAGAATTTTTTGGGTTTATAAGGTTGATTGTCTTTTGAGTAATCAGCCGGTTGGTTATTTTTGTCGGCATATATTCTAAAAATAGAAAAATCTATGGTATGGCGCGGCCACATCCAGTTGTCGGTATCACCGCCAAATTTGCCTAAGCTGGCAGGCGGCGTTCCTACCAAACGAATATCTGTAAAGGTGGTGCGCTTGATCATATAATATTTGTTGCCTTTAAAGAAGGGTTTGATTCTGATATTATGAAATTTATCTTGCGGTGTGTCTTTTTTAATTTTATTGATGTTTTTATCAATAGTAGATTGGCGTTCTTTGGCGGACATTTGATCGGTAACACCGGCCAATACTTGATCGGTAACATCAATCATATCGTCAATAAAAGTGATGGTCAGACCTTCCGCGGGTAATTCTTCTTCAAAAGAGCTTGCCCAAAAACCGTTTTCAAGATAATTATGTTCTATGGTTGATAATTTTTGAATGGCATCATAACCGCAATGGTGATTTGTAAATACCAAACCTTTGTCAGACATAATTTCGGCGGTGCAACCGTTTCCCAATTGCACAACAGCATCTTTGATACTGGCTTGGTCTGTGCTCCATATATCTTTAGCTGTAAGTTTTAGCCCCATATTTTGCATATCGGCTTCCACTTGTTCAATGGTGTTGGGCATCCACATGCCGCCTTCGCCTTCTTGAGCAAAAAGACCGAAACTTAAAAAGAGCAGTAGTAATAAACTGTTTTTTTTCATTCTGTGTATTTTTTATATTAGTTATTAACTCAAAGTTACAAATTATTATATATTGGGCTTGTTATTTTAACTATTTATTATGATTTTGTGTAGTTATACCAAATCGGTATATAAATTAGCCCTATATCTTATAAATTGTTTTGGTATAAATTGTTGTGAAATTACGCATGCCGGCAACGTGTAGGGTTAGCAATTAATTAATGTTTATAACTTATGATTATCTGTCAAGTAGTAATTGTATATTTTTAATTTGTTATTTTTTTTATGAAAATTATAAAATATTTTTGTAAACACAAAAACAACTTCGCTACTTTTTATTTGTAATTGTTGCCTATACAAAATGTTCTGTGCAGTCTATCTTTTTATCAAATTCATATATTTTTTTCAGCATTTTTTTATTGTGATTATCCATTCTTTTAAGAATTCTTTTTTCTTCCGAATACAAACTTTCAATTTTATTGTTAGCCATAATTATATCTTTTTCAAAATCACAAAAAGCTGATTTTTCAGGATTTATTTCAAGATATACATTTTTATTTCTCTTTCTTGTAATTTCAAGATGTTTGTTTTTTTCTAGATAAATTAAATTGTCAACATTATCTAATTCTTCAACTTCTTTTTCATTCCTTGCTTTTGAAATAGGAATGATATGATGTAATTCAAAATTATCTTTTTTATCAATTTTATGAATTTCAAAATATTTATCTTTAACAGAGGAACTTCTTTTTATAACTTTTTCAGAAAAAATACCAAGACTCCCAATATTTAATGTAAAATATGTATTATCCTTATCAACCTGAAAATAACTTGTTTGTTTCATTAATGAAAATATTTGTTGTGCTTCATTTATCCAATTATGGAAATCTCTTTTTTCTGTTTTATCTCCGAAAAAATTGTCTGGATTAGCGTATTCTTTTAGAA
>JAMOMQ010000146.1 GCA_027066995.1 Flavobacteriales bacterium | reverse complement strand
CTTGCGTCTCGTATTGAAACTGTTTTTTCACTGTGTTTATACTCATAAATTCATTCGATTTTTCAAACGATAAAGATAGTTTATTAAACTTTCTTTTTTACTTTTTCCGGTAAAAATTTATTAACATCTCATTATTCTTTTAGTTCTTATTATTGATGACAGTCAACTTTAAAATTTTAATTATAGCTAATACCAAAACGACATACAAATTAGTCCAATATTTCGTTTCCTTTTGGCTTTTTCATCGTCGAAAACACTCGTTATAGCTATGGCTACTACTGCGTTTTTCATCTTTACCAAACCAAATTCCGAAGCTTCGGGACCAAAATATTTTAAACTATATTTTAAACCGATTTGGTAAGCCTCTCCGCCTAAGTGGGAGGCATTTTTTTGGTTTTATTTTTTAAATCATATAAGTTTATAACTATTTAATAACTCGTAAAATAACCGACCACAAACGGTTACAAACATTTCTTTTCGAAAGTAAACAGTTAATAACCGTTTATTTATTTTTGGCCGCCCTATATTTGCACTATCAAATCAGTCGAAGCACGTCTATTTGAATTTAACATTTTATAAACCATTAAAATTTAATTATTATGAGTACTTTAAGAAACAGTGTAAGATTAATCGGAAATGTAGGACAAGTTCCTGAAATCAAAAATTTGGAAAACGGTCAAAAAGTGGCTAACTTTTCTATGGCGACCAATGAAGTTTATTATGACAAAGACGGTAAAAAGGTTACTAAAACCACTTGGCACAATTTGGTGGCTTGGGGCAAAGTGGCTGAGATTGTCGAAAATTATGTCGATAAAGGTAAAGAAATAGCCATAGAAGGCAAACTGACCAATCGCACTTACGAAACCAAAGAAGGACAAACGCGTTATGTGACAGAGATATTGGTCAATGAACTGTTATTGCTGGGTATGAAAAACTAAATCCTTCCCAATTTAAAATATGATATACTATAGATGTAATAAGGGCGCGCCGCAGGCGCGCCCTTATATACGTTTAGATAAGTTGTTTTTTTAAATACTGTCCACTTCGGCAATTTTGGCCAAAATGTCAGCATAAGGTAAAATCAAATATTCTTTGCCGTCCAATTCCACTTTATTGCCCGAAAACTTTTTATACATAACCACATCGCCGGGCTTGACGGCAGCATCTTCAATATTACCCAAAGCCAATACACGTCCCAAAGATGGTTTTTCTTTGGCACTATCGGGAATAATAATGCCCGAAGGTGTTTTTTCTTCGGTAAATTCGTCTGTTAATTCTAACAATACATTTTCGTTTAAAGGTTGTAATTCTCTCATATCTTCTTAGTTTTTAGTTATTTATTCGGTTGGTATATTTAAGATTCTGCTTAATTTACGGGTGTCAAAACCGACGATAATTTGTCCGTCAATTTCGGTTTGAGGCACACCACGCTGTCCGCTTTTGCGAGCCATTTCCATAGCAGCTTGTTGATTAGCCGCTACATTGATGTCGGTATATTTGATACCGTGTTTGTTAAAATATTGTTTTAGTTTATTGCAATAGGTGCAAGTAGGAGTAGAGTAAACCGTGACTCTTTTTTGTTTATTCTCAGTATTATTTGATTTATAAACAGGTTTTTTTTCATGTATGATTTGGTCAAAATAACCGGGGGTATGACAACCTTTAATGATGTTTTCCACCTTGTCGTTATTTACAATCACCAATGAAGGGACACTGTTAACACCATAATGTTGGTGAACATCTCTTACCTCGTTGACATCAACGGTATAAATATTGGCATTGGTAATTTTGTCTAATGCATCATAGGCACAGTCAGAATTGGGCGTGCCTTTTTTATAAATAAAAATAAATTTTTTCGAATCTTTAATTTTATCAATATCACTATATTTTTTGACAGGTATTAAAGCCATATAAGTTTGCGTTTTTGTGAACACAAATTTACAATAAATATGCCATCTGTTTTTTCTTTAAACAGGCGGGTTTATTTCTGTCAAAATGTCATACCTTTGCAAGGGAATAATTCTTGTAAAAGAATACTTTAAATATACAGTTATGCAACAGAAAGGAAACAGAAAAGGCGGAGATAAAAAAGGCGGATTTAGGCCCAAAGGTAAAAATTACAAACCAAAATATAAACAACAGACAAAAAAACAGACCAATATTCCAAAAACAGATGGTAGTATGCGTTTGAATAAATATTTGGCACATGCCGGTATTGCTTCAAGACGCGAAGCTGACGACTTGATAAAAATAGGAGCGGTTAGTGTCAATGGCGACATTATAACCGAAATGGGTTATAAGGTCAAACCGGGCGATAAAGTGCAGTTTAACGGCGAAACCATCAAACCCGAGAAAAAGGTTTATGTATTGCTTAACAAACCTAAAAATTTTATAACCACTACCGAAGATGAAAAAGGTCGTAAAACAGTGATGGAATTGGTTGAAAAATCGGCTCCGGTTCGGATTTATCCGGTAGGACGTTTGGATAGAAATACCACCGGTGTTTTGTTGTTTACCAATGATGGTGATTTGGCCAAAAAACTAACACACCCCAAGCATAAAGTAGAAAAAATATATCATGTAAAGTTGGATAAGAATTTAAAATCGTCCGATTTGGAAAAAATCAGAGAGGGTTTAAAGTTAGAGGACGGTCATATACTTGTAGATGAAATTTCATTTATCAAAGGTGCGCCACACAACGAAGTGGGCATAAAAATACATTCCGGTCGTAACCGGATTGTCCGTCGTATTTTTGAGCATTTGGGTTATAATGTCATTAAGTTGGATAGGGTATTATTTGCCGGATTGACCAAAAAAGACCTGAAACGAGGCCATTGGCGCCATTTAACCAAAAAAGAAGTCGATTTTTTAAAAATGATATAATTGTCAGAACCGGCACTTCACAAAAAAGATGAAAAAATAAAAATTTTTGTTTGCATTTAAAAGAATTCGTTTTATATTTGCACTCGCAAACGCAAAATTCCTCCATAGCTCAGTTGGTTAGAGCACCTGACTGTTAATCAGGGTGTCGCTGGTTCAAGTCCAGCTGGAGGAGCATTCAAATCTAAGCACTTACAAATTTATTGTAGGTGCTTTTTTTTGCTCGGTAGGTTAGCGCAGCCGGTTCAAATCCAGCTGGAGGCGCGCTCAAATCATGAGGCTGTCTCAAAAGAGTGAATTATCTGTCATTCCGAACACAGGGAGGAATCTAAAGACCGAAAATCAATAGTTTAACAATTTTCTTTTTACTAAAATTATTCTAATAGGCCTTTTGAGACAGCCTCTAAAATATAAACCAATTTGGTATAAAATATTGAAATGATAAGTTGTTGATTATCAAGCGTAGATTTCTCCCTGTGTTCGGAATGAATGAGAGTCTTTAATCGCGTTTTACCAACATAAAAAAACCACCTCCAATATCCAGATAACCTTGATCATAGACAAAGTAATAAGTGCTTTGCTTTTTTGTAGTGTAAATACTTGTAAATAAATTAAAGTCGAAGCCGGCATTTTCCAATTTTGATTTATGGATTTTCGTTTTGCCCGAGGTATTGAATTGTTCTAAGATACGCCAATTTTTTTTCAACCGGTTATTGGTCGTGCGTATCAAATTACTGGAAGCTTTATTTTTACGATTATTATAGGCATTACGGCAATAGTCCGAACAAAATTTTTTGTCAGCCCGGCCTAAGATTACTTGTCCGCACTCCAAACAATATTTTTCTTTTTCCATAAAATTGCCTGTATAAATACTTATCAAATATACAAATTTTTATCAAATTCATTTACAAACACTTATAAATTAATCATAAACAAACCAAAATCTTAAAAAATTATGTAACTTTGTCACAATAAAAAAAATGTAATAATGAAAAAAGGACCGCTTTTTTATGCCAAAATATTATTATTTGGTGAATATGGTATTATCAAAGATTCCAAAGGTTTGGCTATTCCGTATAATCAATACCAAGGTGGTTTGTTTTTGGGCGATTTAAATGATGACAAAGTCAAGGATTCCAACGATAAATTGCGGAATTTTTTTCAATATTTGGTTTCTGCTCAAGCTGCACATCCGGATTTATTACAATTGAATTTAAAGAATTTTGAAGAGGATTTAAACAATGGTTTATTTTTTAAATCAAATATACCCGAGGGTTACGGTGTCGGCAGTTCCGGGGCTGTAGTGGCGGCTATTTATGAGCGTTATGCCAAAAATAAAATAACCGTTTTAGAAAATCTGACCCGTGAAAAACTGTTAAAGCTCAAAGAAATATTTGCTTTAATGGAGAGTTTTTTTCACGGCAAGAGTTCCGGTTTAGACCCGCTTAACAGTTATTTGAGTATTCCTATTTTGATACAATCTCAACAAAACATAGAGCCTGCCGGTATTCCTTCCCAACAAACCGGTAAAGGTGCCATATTTTTAATAGATTCAGAGCAGATTGGCGAAACGGGAGATATGGTAAGCATATTTATGGATAAGATGAAAAACGAAGGTTTTAGGCAGACGCTTAAAAACGAGTTTATAAAATATACCGATGCATGTGTAAATGACTTTTTGCAAGGCAATGTTAAATCACTTTTTGGCAACTTAAAACATTTATCTGCAACTGTTTACCATAACTTTAAACCTATGATTCCTTCGCATATGATGGACGTGTGGAAAAAAGGTATGGACAATGACGATTATTATCTAAAACTCTGTGGCTCCGGTGGCGGCGGCTATATTTTGGGCTTTACCGAAGATTTTGAAAAAACAAAAGCGCAACTAAAAGACTACAAACTTCAAGTGGTCTATCGTTTTTAAACTTGGATTATGAATCGCGCAAAGAGCAGCTTACCGGTGCAAATTTTTTCTTTTTTTGCCTTGGTGCGCGTGCAAAATATCCTTTTAATTGGTATGGCTTTTTTTTTAACCGCCAAATATTTTTTTGCGCCCGGTAAAAGTTTTTGGGATCTTTTTAATGACCACAAATTTATTGCTTTACTGCTGGCAACCACTATAAGTATTGCATCGGGGTATATAATAAATGCTTTTTACGATATAAAAAAGGATATGATTAACCGGCCGGAAAAAACCATTTTGGAACAGCAACTTTCGCAAAAAAAACGTTTAAATCTCTATTTTTTATTTAATTTTTTAGTGGTTGGTATTGCTTGGTTTATTTCATGGCGGGCGGCTTTGTTTTTCAGTTTTTATATTTTTTTGATTTGGATATATTCTCACAAGTTTCAGACCATCCCCGTTTTAAATAATATTTGGTTGACGGTTTTGAGTATCTTTCCTTTTTTCGGTATTTTTTTATACTTCAAACGTTTCAACACCTTTATTTTTTGGCATGCCGTTTTTTTATTTTTTATCTTATTGATTAAAAATGTTTTAAAAGATTTTGTCAATTTAAAGGGAGATGTGGTGGAAGGCAAACAAACCATCCCTATATTATACGGAGAACGTATGGCTAAGCATGTTGTATTATTAATCAGTTTATTAACAATTATTCCGGTTTATAAATTACTGCATTTTGAATATATAGGCAACATGAAGTATTATTTTTATTTATCTATGGTTTTATATGCTACGGGATTTACCTTTTTTTATGTCAGTAATAAATACACGCATTGGTTTTATCTATTGGTTAAAATATTACTGGCAGTAGGTGTTTTTGCTGTAATTTTAATTAAATAACGTGAGTTTGACATAATAAAAATCAACATCAGATTTTTTCTTCCAATTTGGTAGAAAATGAAAAATTTAATAAAAAAAACTTGAAAAACAATTAAAAAAAATTATTTTCGCAACAAATTAATCTTTTAAATCCGTTTATGTCTAAAATACTTGCCGTAGGAACTTTAGCTTTTGATGAACTGATTACTCCTTTTGGACAAAGTGGCAGAATATTAGGAGGATCGGCTTCTTATATTTCTATAGCTGCCAAAAAAATTACCGGCGATGTTGGTATTGTCTCAGTCATTGGCTATGATTTTCCCGACCATTATTTACAAAAATTTATCGACCGGCAAATTGACATTAGCGGTGTTGAAAAGTTAGAGCACGAAAAAACATTTTACTGGAAAGGCAAATACCATAATGACTTAAATCGCCGTGATACCCTGGTAACCGAGGTTAATGCTTTGGCTCATTTTAATCCGGTAGTGCCGCAACATTATAAAGATGCCGAGTTTTTAATGTTGGGCAATCTGCATCCGGCTATACAACAGTCCGTTATTGATCAAATGACCCGTCGTCCAAAACTTATTGCTTTGGACACCATGAATTTTTGGATGGATACTGCTTGGGATGACTTGATGACTGTTTTAAAAAATATTGACATTCTTATTATCAACGATGAAGAAGCCCGACAGTTGAGTAAAGACTATTCGTTGGTGCGTGCCGCCAAAACCATACAAAAAATGGGGCCTAAATATGTGATTATAAAAAAAGGTGAACATGGAGCATTGCTGTTTCACGGTAAAAATATTTTCTTTGCACCGGCGCTTCCGCTCGAAGATGTTTTTGACCCTACCGGTGCCGGTGATACCTTTGCGGGAGGTTTTATCGGACGTTTGGCCAAAATGAATGATATCGGTTTTGAAGCTATGAAAAATGCCGTGATTTGCGGTTCAAATCTGGCTTCGTTTACCGTTGAAAAATTCGGCACCGAACGTTTGGAAAATCTAACCGAAGTTGATATTAAAAAACGTTTAAAAGATTTTATCAATTTAACGCAGTTTGACATTGAATTGGCCTAAACTTTTATTAATAGCACTACTATATGTGAGTTTGACCGCTTGCCATCAATCAAAATACGGTATCAAACCTCATGATATTGGTCAAGAAGGCACAGATGTCCGGCAATATATACCGGCTTTTAAACTACCTGACAGTTTAGGTAAACACGTTGCTGTAGAACAAGTTATGGGCAAGGCTACATTAATCGATTTTTGGGCTTCTTGGTGCCGGCCTTGTCGCGAATCGGCTAATCCGGCGTATAAAAAATTGTATCAAAAATATCATTCTCGCGGTTTTAATATTATAGGTGTTTCTTCCGACAGACATCAATATTTTTGGAAAAAAGCCTTAAAACAAGACAGTTTGCCATGGACACAGTTGATAGACTCAACGCATGAGGTTTTAAAACTCTATAAAATAAAAAGTATTCCGGCCATGTTTTTGATTGACAGCCATGGTAAAATTGTGGGGCGCAATTTATGGGGCAAAGAATTGGAAAAAAAAATAGACAGCTTGCTTCAACTTTAATAGTGGGATTTAAAAAACTTTAGTATTTTTCAACCTGATTAATAATATATTTATGTCTAACAAATTTATATTTTATACCAAATTGGTTTATTGGCAGGTGTAGGCCAAACGCTTCATAAAATTACTAAACATATTTTTCCTTATATTATTGTTTATCAATGTGCTTAGTACAGATTTCTCGATACGTCCCGAAGCAAGTTCGGGACACTCGAAAAGACATTGTTGCTAAATATTCTCAAATATCTTATGGTTCATTTGTCCTGTTGGGTGGTATTAAATGTAATATTTATTTTATGTAGCTTTGTGTTTTAAACTTATACAATGAATAAAACTAAAAAACTAAGTCTAATAGAAGTTATTGCTATGGCAGTAGGCACCATGATTGGCGCCAGTATTTTTTCCATATTCGGATTGGGAGTTAAGTTAGCCGGAGTAAATCTGCCTTGGGCTTTTTTGCTTTCGGGTATTTATGCCATGGCGGTTGCTTATTCTTATGCCGTATTGGGCAGCAAAATTATATCCGATGCCGGTCCCATGGCTTTTATACTTAAAGGTTTGGGGGATAATCTCTTAACCGGAACACTGAGTATTTTATACTGGTTTAGTTTTATAGTTTCCATTGCTTTGTTCGGCAAAGGATTTGCCGGTTATTTTATGCCTTTGTTTCATGTGCCTTTGAGTCAAATTAATACGGATTTGGTTATTACGGGCTTGATTTTATTTTTTACCGTTTTAAATTTTTTCGGTAGTAAAACTGTCGGAAAGGCTGAATTTTGGATTGTTTTAATCAAATTGTCAATTTTGCTATTATTTATAGTAGCCGGATTTCAATTTATACAGTGGAACCGGTTGGCACCACAAACAGATCCGGCACATTTAAAAGGTTTGCTAAATGCTTCCATCGTTTTTTTCTTATCTTATATGGGGTTTGGTTTGGTAACCAATACGTCTGAGAATATGAACCATCCTCAAAAAAATGTACCACGCGCTATTTTTATCAGCATTTTTATTGTCATGTTGTTTTATTTGGGAATTTCGGTTGTGACACTGGGTAACTTAAGTGTGCCTCAAATTATCAAAGCCTCCGAAAACGCTTTGGCTGTAGCCGCTGAGCCGTTTTTAGGGCATTGGGGATTTTTATTGGTTTCCATAGGTGCGGTATTTTCCATTGCTTCTGCCTTAAACGCCACTATTTACGGGGGTGCCAATATTGCTTTTTCATTGGCCAAAGACGGATTTTTGCCCAAAACTTTTGAAAGAAAGATCTGGTTTAATGCCCCGGGCGGTTTATATGTGACGGCCGGTTTAGGACTCTTTTTGGCTTTGTTTTTTAATTTGAATGCCATTGCTGTTATCACCACCGCCGTGACGACTATGATTTATATTTTTGTGCTGATTGGCCATTACAAAAATATAGACAGTTTTGGGGGTAAAAAATGGATTGTGACGATGAATCTTGTGATATTAATTTTAGTGTTTTTAGCCTTGATGCGCTATCAATGGCAAACACAAAAAGATGCTTTTGCCGCCAGTTGGACTATATTTGCAGGGGCTTTTATTTTAGAATATATTTATCGTAAATATTATTTGCGGACTTTTAAGAATTCAAGAATTTTGTCCGGCAAACTCAATCAAAAATAGCCACAACCCTGGCCGGTGCTGCCGAGGCACCTTCAATTTTTAACGGAAAAACGGCTACTTTAAAACCTTGAGTCGGTAAAGCGTCTAAGTTGGTCAATTGCTCCATATGCAAGTATTCGTACTCTTGACCAATACGGTGAGCAGCCCAAAATTTTTCAGGATCTTTATCTTTTTTGGCTTGCTGGACCTGATAACGAAGCGGTAAGTCCCACCCCCATTGATCTATACCCATCACTTTGATACCTTGCTCTATCAGCCAACGGGTAGCTTCGGCACTCATGCCGGTGCCTTTGTCAATATAATCTTTACCGGTATATTTGTCCCGTCCGGTTTTAATCAAAACAATATTTCCGGGTTGTAATTTTATCTGATTTTTGGCTAAATCATCTTGCAAATCAGCAATGCTTATTGCTTCAAAATCAGGTTTGTGGCTCATATCTATAACAACACCATCCCCATAAAGCCATTCCAGAGGGACTTGGTCTATGGTTTTGGCTTTTTTACCGGCAACTGTCGGGTGATAGTGCCATGGTGCATCAATATGTGTGGTAGCATGCACCCCCATACCTATAATTTTGTCGTCTGCCCAACCTTGCCAATCCTTGGGAAAATATTTCTTTTTCAATCCTAAAAAATAGCGGATTAAAAACAAGCTTTTGCGGTGTGGCTTATGCTTGATTTTAATACGCATAAACCAAGGGTCTTTTTTGTCATAGCGGATGGTTTTTGAGAGATCTATTATTTTCATTATGCAGTATTTTATTGGTCAAATGTAACTTTGTCGCGACTGACATTGATTTTGGCAGTTTTACCAAAAATTAAAACACGATTATCGACTACATGACCGGCCGGAAAATTGAAAATAACCGGATAGCCCTTGTCTTTAATATGTTTTAAAACGAGTTCTTTAACGGTTTCACCTATAAAGTCATCGTCTTTTTTGACAGACATGCCGCCTATAATCAGTCCTTTTAAATGGTCAAAATACCCGGCGTTTTTCAAAGCAAACAACATGCGGTCGTAGGAATAAGTATATTCTCCTACATCTTCCAAAAATAAAATTTTGTCACGGGTATCCAATTGATATTTTGAACCCAAGAGACTGACCAATAGCGACAAATTGCCCCCTACTAAAATGCCTTTGCCTTTTCCGGTGATATTTAAACTGTCCGAAGGTATTTCATAATGTAAGGCTTTGCCTGCAAAAAAATCTTTAAGACTTTGTATGGCGGCTTTTCTTTCGGAATTGGGGTGCGTCAAACTGATGGGCATAATGGCATGCACCGATTGATAACCTTGAAATAACATAACATTGGTCAAAACGGTGATGTCAGAAAAACCAATCAGCCATTTAGGATGTTTTTTATACCGGTCAAAATTTAATGCATCGATAATACGAACACTGCCGTAACCGCCACGGGCACACCAAATGGCTTTGATACCCGGGTCGTCCAAAGCTTGTTGCAAGTCTTTAAAACGTTCGGCATCGGTGCCACCAAATGTAAAGTGTTTTTTATATAAATTTTCAGGATTTTTAGGAATATATCCCCATAATTGTAAAAGTGAGTCGGCTCGTTTCATATATCCAGCCTTTTTATTGACATAACCTGCGGGTGCAATATACAAAACGGTATCACCGGGTTTTAATGCCGGTGGCGCTATAAATCTATTGGGTTTATTGATTTTGGATAAATGATTGGTGGTTTTACAAGATATGAATAGTAAAGTTAGAATGATTAACCCCAGTTGTTTCATAGCATAAAAGTTTATCTACGAATTTACATAAAAATTTATAAAAAAAACTGCCAACCAAACGGCTGACAGTTTTTTTTAAAATTTTACTTCCATTTAGGCTATATCCATAGCTGAAGCGGGTTTTTCTTCCGTGATATGGATGTTTTGTGCGGTTTCGGGGACGGGGACTATTTTTTTCTTGGTAATCCAACGTTCCGGCAGTTGAATTTCTCTGCCATGTACATGAATGGTAGTCGGTTTGATGGCCATTTCGTAGGTTAATAACACGCCGTAAACAGGATTGCCAAAACGGTTGTAATACATGGCCGGCCCTTCTACGTGCAAATTGCGGTAATCACCCGGCAGGTAAATCCGTTTAGCGTACATGCGTTTTCTTGAGGGTAAATAATAAACCAACCAAATAATTTTACCGGGGCCTTTGTATTTGGCTTCAGTAGGAATATAAGTGTCGGCTTTATCTTCTTCCGCCATGACTTTTTCAATTAAATCTTCGGCACTTTCTTCGTCGGCTGTATCTGAAACATCGTAATAGATATCATATCCATTGACTTTTGCAATGATATTAAACAAAGTCAAACTGCGATTGTTTTCAACATTGATTAAATCGTCAATTTGAGCCAAAGTATCTTCCGAAAAATGTTGGGTAAAACTTTTCATGTGTGGTAAAGCGGCTACAACATCGACGCCCCGTTTAATTTTATTTAGGCATGCTTGAGTTTCGCAAACCAATGCGGCACCTCTCAATTCACAGAACAGTTCTCTCAAATTTTCCAAAATAGCCGGAGACAATTCCATTTTAATAATGGTATTGGTCAGTTCGTCTACTACTTGTTGCGGAATGTCTTTAACGGCTTTTTCAATATCTTCGTTGGCTTTGCCCCATGGTTTATAAGTTTTATTAAATCCTTTGTATTTGGCTATATAATTAGCTTCTTGCACGGTGACATAATTTTCAGCCATCGCTTCTTCACGCACCTTTTCTATTTCATCCCCAAATTTCTTTTTCCAAAAAGGTGAATAGGTCAATGTGCACAGATAATCACTGCGTTTTTTGAGCTCTACCAACTCGGCTTCCGAGTTGATATTGAGCATTTCGTCTCTGATGATGCAATTAATACGACCTATATCGGCTATCGTATTAACTTTGCCATAAATTCTAGACATAACTTTAAGTTTTTGGGGTTCTATAAGAAAAATGTCAAAAGCTGTTCCTAAAACCTTTTTTGAGACAAACTGACTGGTTTTAAGTCAGTTTGGCTTTTTTTGAGCTTAAAAATGTCAAATATTCAGATTTTAAATCCCAAAACTTATTGTATTTTTGTAATTCAAAATTTATAATATGTCTAAACAACGTTATACCATTACCGCCGCTTTGCCTTACACCAACGGACCGGTGCATATCGGGCACTTGGCAGGTGTTTATATTCCGGCGGATATTTTTACCCGTTATCAAAAAGCCAAAGGCAACGATGCCGTATATATCTGCGGTTCCGACGAACACGGTGTGCCTATCACCATACGCGCCAAAAAAGAAGGCGTAACGCCGCAACAAGTGGTTGATAAGTATCATGCCGTTATCAAAAAATCATTTGCCGATTTCGGTATTGCGTTTGACAATTACAGTCGCACGTCATTACCCCTGCATCACGAAACTGCCGCCGGTTTTTTTAAAAAACTCTATGATGAAGGTAAATTCGTAGAACAAACTTCAAAACAACTATACGACGAACAGGAAAAACAATTTTTAGCCGACCGGTTTGTAACAGGAACTTGTCCCAAGTGTGGTTACGAACATGCTTATGGCGACCAATGCGAAAAGTGTGGCACTTCGTTAAGTCCCATGGAGCTGATCAATCCCGTTTCGACTATTTCGGGCAACAAACCCGTAGTTAAAGAAACCAAACATTGGTATTTGCCTTTGGATCAATACCAAGATTGGCTCAAAGATTGGATACTCGAAGGGCATAAACACGATTGGAAACCCAATGTGTTGGGACAAGTCAAATCGTGGTTGGACGACGGTTTACGTCCGCGTGCCGTTACCCGCGATTTGGACTGGGGTGTGCCTGTGCCGGTAGAAGGTGCCGAAGGCAAAGTGCTCTATGTATGGTTTGATGCGCCTATAGGTTATATTTCTTCCACCAAAGAATGGGCAGAAAAAAACGAAAAAGATTGGCAAGCGTACTGGCAAGACAAAGACACTAAACTCATTCATTTTATCGGTAAGGACAATATTGTTTTTCATACTATTATATTTCCCGCCATGCTCAAAGCCCACGGCGATTATATCTTGCCCGAAAATGTGCCGGCGAACGAATTTCTTAATTTGGAAGGCGACAAAATTTCAACATCACGCAATTGGGCGGTTTGGTTGCACGAATATTTGGAAGAATTTCCCGGCAAACAAGACGTATTGCGTTATGTATTGACCGCCAATGCACCCGAAACCAAAGACAATGATTTTACATGGAAAGATTTTCAAACCCGCAACAACAGTGAGTTGGTCGGTAATTTGGGCAATTTTATCAACCGTGTTTTGGTATTGACACATAAATATTACGACGGTGTGGTGCCACACCCCGGTGAACTGACAGCCGTAGATAAAGACGTTTTGTCGCAATTAAAAACATATCCTGACAAGATTGGCAAGCTCATAGAACGCTACCGTTTTAGAGAAGCCCTTGCCGAATATATGAATTTGGCACGTTTGGGCAATAAATATTTGGCGGATGAAGAGCCTTGGAAATTGATAAAAACCAATCCCGAACGGGTTAAAACCATAATGTATGTAGCCTTGCAAATAGCGACAGCTTTGGCGGTTCTCGGGGAAGTGTTTTTGCCGTTTTCGGCTCAAAAACTCAAAGAAATGTTGCAATTGACCCAAAAATATAATTGGGATGAGGTTGCTCAAAAAGACACACTCTTACCCGCCGGACACCAAATAGGCAAAGCCCAACTGTTGTTTGAAAAAATTGACGACGAAACCGTCGAAAAACAAGTGCAAAAACTCTTGGCTACCAAAAAACAAAATGAAGCCGATAACCGGCCGGTAGAACCCCAAAAAGATGAAATCGAATTTGACGATTTTATGAAAATGGATATTCGCACCGCTACCATTTTGGAAGCCGAAAAAATGCCCAAAGCTAAAAAATTATTGGTGCTTAAAGTAGATACCGGTTTAGACCAACGCACCATAGTATCCGGTATAGCCGAACATTTTAAACCCGAAGATATTGTTGGTAAAAAAGTATTGGTATTAGTCAATCTCAAACCGCGTAAGTTACGTGGGGTTGAAAGTCAAGGTATGATACTCATGACCGAAAATGCCGAAGGCAAACTCGTTTTTGTCAATCCCGATGAAGCCACGCCAAACGGTATGCCAATTTCTTAATTGTAAAAAAATATCAGAAATCTTAAAATTATTATTTAAAAAAACGTAATTTTAGATATTAATTTTTTAAAACTTACAAACATGAGATACGAACCGCTTCCTGCCAAACTTTATAAAAAAAACCGCAAAAAATTTATGAAACAAATGAAACCCCATTCCATTGCGGTTTTTAATTCCAATGATATTTATCCCATCAGTGCCGACAGCACTTTGCCATTTGCTCAGCACCGTGACATTTTTTATTTGACCGGAGTAGATCAAGAAGAGAGTATTTTGCTTTTATTTCCCGATGCCAAAGATAAAAATGATCGTGAAATATTGTTTTTAAAAGAAACCAACGACCATATCAAAGTGTGGGAGGGTGAAAAACTCACCAAAGAAAAAGCAACCGAACTTACCGGAATAAAAAATGTGCATTGGTTACAAGATTTTGATGCCATACTCAAAAAACTGGCTTTTCAAGCCAAGCGTATTTATATCAATACCAACGAGCATTATCGCGCTTCGACCGAAGTGGAAACACGGGAGGACCGTTTTATCAAAAAAGCTAAAAAAATGTTTCCCGGGCATAAATTTGAACGCAGCAATCCCATTTTACAACGCTTACGCAGTGTTAAAGAGCCCGAAGAAATTGCTCAAATACAAAAAGCTTGTAATATTACCGAAGCCGGATTCCGTCGTATTTTGGACAAGGTGCGTCCCGGTATGAAAGAATATGAGCTGGAAGCCGAATTTGCTCACGAATTTTTGCGTCACGGTTCGCGTGGTTTTGCTTATACGCCCATCATTGCCAGTGGCCCCAATGCCAATGTCCTGCATTACATTCAAAATGACGCAGAAATAAAAGACGGAGATTTGATTTTACTCGATGTAGGCGCCGAATATGGCAACTGGGCATCTGATATGACCCGTTGTGTGCCTGCCAACGGTAAATTTACGCCACGTCAAAAAGAAGTTTATGAGGCTGTATTGCGTGTTAAAGATGCGGCTGCCAAAATGTTGAAACCCGGTGTTATTTGGGCTGAATATCAAGATAAAGTGGGCCGTATTATGGAAAAGGAATTGATAAAGCTCGGTTTGTTGACCGAAGAGGATATCAAAAATGAAGATCCTAACTGGCCGGCTTATAAAAAATATTTTATGCACGGCACATCGCATCACATGGGTTTGGATACACATGATTACGGTATTTTGGAAGAACCCATGCAAGCCGGCATGGTCTTTACCGTTGAACCGGGCATTTATATTCCCGAAGAAGGTATAGGCGTGCGTATAGAAGACGATTATGTGATACAAGAAAAAGGTGAACCTGTCAATTTGATGAAAAATATTCCTATAACAGTGGAAGAAATTGAAGCTTTAATGGCTAAATAAGCCACTATAATAATCTTATCATTTTTATAAAAATTCCTGTCTATACGGCGGGAATTTTTTCTTTTAATAAAAACATAGCGAAAAAGACTTCGTATATCAAATACATAAAATATACGCTCATTACACTGAAGATTACACAATTACCTATTTGAAGTTTGGGTTTTAATACAAAAACAATAAAAAATCCCATAACCAGCATGATTTTAAGCATAGACCAAATCAAAAAGGTATAACCGACATATTTGATTTTGTAAAGATAGACCATCAATAAATTGACAATCATAACTGCAGAAATTACGGTAATAAAATTGTAAAAGCGATTAACAATATCAACATTGTCAACGTTAAAAAGTTCTAAAAAAAATCCATTTGCAAATTTGATAATTATAAATACCACTACCGATAAACCTAATAACCATACTGCTCTTGCCATCATTTGGAAATTTTTTGAATGCGACGGATTATATAAATCATAGCTATGAGTACTGCCGATAATGTGCCAATTAGAGTGTACAAATTACCGGAGTTAGGATATTTACCATCAAGCCATGCCCCAAGTTTGTATCCCGAAAAAATGATGATAAACATTTCAAACGGGATAGATGTAAATTGCAAAAATTTACGGTAATTATTTTGTTTTGGTTGCGGCATGTTTGCTGGTTTGAGCCCCTTTCATTTGGCAAGTAGCATTAAAGACAGCGCCGGGTTCAATGGCTAATTTGCCGGTTACTACATTACCGTCAATACTTGCGGTTGATTTGACACTTAGTAAGTTGTCTACTACCAAGTCGCCGGACACTTTACCTAAAATTTCAGCATTACCACATTTTATATTACCATCGAGACTACCTTTTTCACCTAAAACAATTTTGGCGGTTGTGGTCAAGTTGCCTTCAAAATGGCCATCTATTCTAAAATCTTCTTGAGAGGTGATATCACCTTTAATTTTGGTTGTTGCACCAATATGATTGGGTAATTTTGAATATTCACTACTGTTTTTTTTCTTTTCTGCAAACATAATCCTGTATTGTTTAATGTTTTGTTTGTTTGTTATCCGAATCTTTATTATTCCTTATCTGATTTTTATTTTGTTGTTGGACAAAATCCAAATAGGCTTTCAATTTTTTTGTGAGTTGAAGGGTTTTGTAATTATCTGACGAAATTACAAAATAATTTTGTGGTGCACAAGCTGATTTTTTTAATAAGTCAGCCAAATATTCTGCTGACTCTGCACTTAAGAAGTTATGTACCACTATAAAACTTTGATGGGCTGTAAACGGATCTTTTGATATTTTAAGATGGGTACTTTTGTTTTCTGTAATAATACGGTTTATACAGTCAATAAATGTATCGGACGAAGGAGAAAAAATATCAAAGGGGATTACCAGTTTATAGGCATTGGATTTGGCATTGGTATAGACTTTTCTTTTGTATTTATTGACCAGTTCCATACGTTTTTTTGCTTCAACTTCATAAGGGCTTTTGGGATATTTGAGAATGATATTTTTTAAGGTTTTTTCATAGGCATCCAGTCCTTGACTGCGAGCAATGGCTGTTGCACGTAACAATTCTATTTTGCCCAATTCGGGATGAAAACTGAATTTGACCAGCATAGGGTCAGATAATTTTAAAAGCCGGTCATATTGTTGGGCGGTATAGAGCTGGTATAAGGTGTCGTAAGCTTTTTGAAAGGCTTTATTGGAGCGTTCCGATATTTTGTCCGGATTTTTAATTAATTCGGCATAAATACTTTCCGGATATTTATCCAAAATTTCTTGAGACAAATGTTCCGCCATTAAATTATCGCCTAAAAGTTTGTATATTTTGTATAAATTATATTTAGCCGGTGGCACCAGTTCTTTTTTGGGCTTTCCTGACAGCATGGTTTCCAAGTGTTCTTGGGCTTTTTCAAGTTCTTTAAATTTTTCAAAGTATATCATGCCGGCTTGGTAATGGGCATAGTTTAAGTCGCTTAAAATACTGTCAATTTTTTTAGGTTCTGCAGGAATTTGTTTGTAGTAATAAGAAATTTTGTATTTATCGGGTAAGGTCGCTTCTTGGTCAGTTGTGTTTTCTTCAACATCTTCATTGTCAACATCTTCCGTCTCGTCTATGCTCATTTTGTTTTTGAGACGCCACATATCCGCCAGGGACATTTTACCCCAAGTTTTATTGAAATAGGCTTTACCTTTTTCGACCAACGAATTGTTATAAAAATAAAAACTCGTGTATTTGGGCGTTACGGTTGAAAAGTCGGTCAGGGCGTTTTGTTTATTGGCGGCTTCGGCTTCTTTTTGACGCAACCGGTCTATATATGCTTGAATCATTTTGACGCGTGTCAAGCTGTCGGCATTGACCAGTTTCATGATACTGTCGTTTCGCTTAATCATTTTTTCCAAGACAATGATATCTTCAATATTGCGGCGTTTATGCGTGGTTTTTAAATATTTTAAGGTTTCTTTGGGCATGACTTGTAAAAGACTGTCCAAATAGGCACCGGCCATCAAGTAATCCTTTTTTTGAAAGCCGATTTTTGACATTTGTTCATAGGCTTTTTCTTTGAGTTTTTGGTCTTGTCCCCGTGCAGCTTTGGTGTAATAATCTACGGCTTTTTGTAAACTGTCTTTGTAGTGAAAAATTTCGCCTATTTCGTAATTGATATACGGATAAAATTTATGATACTCATAGCGTTTGAGCTTGGTATAAAGCGCATCGAGCATGGCTTGATGTTGCATTGTGTCATCTAATGATAAATGATAACGATACAACTCGGCTTGCAGACTGTATTTGCGAGGTCTTTTCTGGATTTCAATTTGTTGCAGATAGCTGACGGCCGAATCGCGAAGGTTTAAACGGTCGAGTAGTTGGGCGACTATAAATTTATAGCGAGCCTTTTTTTCTTTGTCTTTGGCCAGTTCGGCTGCTTTTTCCAAGTTTTGAGCTGCCAAATCCAGACTGTCCATATTAATAAGCGCTTGTCCGGCATAGGCATAAGCTTCAGACCGGACCTCTTGCGGTGTATTTTTTTGACGGGCCAAGAATTTTAAATTGCGAATAGCCGGTGCATTGTTTTCCATACGGATATTGGTCTTTTCTTTCCATAATTTGAAAAGTGGTCTTATATCCGATTTAAAATCGTTGTCTAACTCGTAATTAAACGCATCTAAAGCGGCCATAAAACGTTTTTGATAATAACGGCTTTTACCCAAAAGCAAGTAAGCTTTGTCTATCTGGTTGTTTTCTTGCACACCATGTATTTCCATAGAATGTTTTTGAATAGCTTTAACGGCTTTTTCTTCGGCACGGTCCAGTTTGTCATTAGTCGTTTTTTGCCCGGGTAAGTTTATGGTGTATTCGGCATTAAATTGTTCTACCGGCAAAATTTCAAAAAAATTGTCTTGATAGGAGTCATGAATATTTTGCAATTCTTCGTTGAGCGCTTCTTCACCGTTAAACAATACGTTGTATTTAGTGGAAAGTTGATGCAAATTTCTATTGACAAAATTGTTTCGTTGTGTAGAACATTGTGTCAGCAGAAACAAGCCTGTAAAAAAAACAAAATAAACGGTGTAGTTTTGAATCTTTGTCATTGTATTGATTATATTTAAAAATCAGGCAAAGGTTTTGACCTTTCGATTGCTAATATATTTAAACGCTAATTTACACAAAATAGTATAATTTTAAACCGGAGCTTCAATATTAATTATTTTAGCCGTTGATATGGTGCCATAGTGCAATCCAAAATGGTAGTGCTATCAAACAAAATAAATAAGCAATAAACATTATTCCTGCTACTTTTTGCCGGTCACCGCCATAAGCTCTGACTTGTAAAATCAATCCTGTGGCAGGAGCAGCAGCAGCTTGTATGATTAAAAAATCGGACAAAAGGGGGTAGTTGTGTCCTATATTAAATTGCCATAATAGTGCCACAACAGCCATGGGAATTAACAAGTATTTTACAGATAATACTCTAAAAATTTCAGAAAATGCCGGTAATTGTTTCAAGCTGATACTGCCTAAAGTAGCTCCCAATACAAAGGTTGCCATAGGCACGGCGGCTTGTCCCAAAAAATCGGCCGATGCTACCAAGGTGTTTGGAAAAATATGTTGCCAACCCAATAAAACCAATAGCAAAGAAATAATATTGGCGGCTGCAGGCGGAGTGATAATTTTTTTTAAGTCAAAATCTATGCTTTGTGATTGCTCACTTGTAATCAAATATTTGCCAATAGTCCAAAGCACGGGATTGTAGCCTAAAATAAATAAAAAAACCAATAAGGAAAATGCTTCGAATTGCTGCGGATAAACCACTTGACCGATAGGCAGCACCAAATAGCCGGCATTTTGCATGGAGGATAGGGCTAACAAATTTTTATGCTTAAAAGGCCGGGGCAAAAACACCAAAGAAGCCAATAGCAGGCCTAATGCACTCAATAAAACTCCGAGTATGGGTAACCACCACCAATAGGTGAGTTGTTGCGGATCAAAATATTGTAAGGTATTGCCAAAAACCAAAGCCGGCAGCAATACAATGACGGTAATTTTAGACAAAGCGTCAATCTGTGTTTTGTCAATAATATTTTTCCGGACTAAAAACCCTGCAAATATTATAATGATAAATATTCGCATTAAAGCCTGTAACATACTTATTAATCCGTTTGTAAAAATAGTATCCATCTTTTGAAGATTAAAATCAAAAATATGATGATTTTACCAATAAAAAAAGAGCCAAAATTAGATTTATATCAAATCGGACTAAAACAAATATTATTTTGGTATTACAGCATCTCAAATGTAAATCCGCGGCTTTTGAGATTATGCACTACAGGTGGCAAAATGCTTTTGAGATTTTTAAAGGCTTTGCGACTGTCGTGAAATACCAATATGTAGCCCGGCTTGGTTTGACGGCTTAATTTTTTAATAACCTTGTCCGTATTTAATTTGGGATAAAAGTCGCCGCTGACTACCGTCCACATGACAACTTTAAATTCCATTTGTTTTAAAATTTTAATTTTTTTTGGGCTGAGGTGTCCGTAAGGTGGCCGAAACAATTTTTTTGAGTTGTATAAGCCGTTTATGTGTTTTTCGGTTTTTTTAATCTCTTCTATATATAGATTTGTGCCGGTTTTCCAGGCATCAAGATGGTGGTAGGTATGATTTCCTATTGTGTGTCCTGCATTGACAACTTTCCGGGCTAATTCTTTGTTTTTATTTATTTTTTCACCTACCCAAAAAAAAGTCGCCGGTATGTTTTCATTTTCCAAAAATTGTAACAGCCAATCGGTTACAACAGGTGTAGGTCCGTCATCAAAGGTTAAAAAAACGGTTTTGCCGGTAGTATTTTTTTTAAAGGTCAAGGACGGCATTAGGTATGGTAGAACAAAGGGTATTTTGGCAGGATAAATAGTCATCTTAATAAGGTGATTTCCGGTATTGATCTATCAAATTGCTTAAGGCTGCTTCAAACGGAATATATTTAAAATTAAAAGTATCTTGTAATTTTTGCGATGAATAAGCCGTTTGTCGAAATAAGGTATCCAACATATTTGCAGTTAAATAATCCGATTGCGGTTGTATTATTCTTTGTAAAAATCCGGTGGCATATATGCCATAAGCCAAATATTTAGGCAATGGTTTTTTTGGTGCGGGTAACTGTAAGAGTTTTGCGGTATGGCTTAATATTTCACTATATGATTTATTATACCCCGATACTATAAATGATTCATTAACAACAGGACTCTTCATCAAATCGGTCATGGCTTTGACCACATCCCATACATCGACAAAACCTGTGCTGCCGGGTGGGTAATAATGCCTTTTTTTTGTGGCTTGCTTTATAAACCGGCTCATGGCACTATTTGAGAAATGAGCTCCTAAAACTACCGACGGGTTAACAATGGCAACAGGTAATCCTTCTTGTCCGGCACGCCACACTTCCATTTCGGATAGGTATTTACTAACAGCGTAGTCGCTGTGTTTTTCTTTCCATTGCCAATTGGTTCGTTCGGTAACCGGTTGTTCATAAGCACCATACACGGCTATGGAACTAACATGTAAAAATTTTTCAATAGGTTGGTCTAAGGCCAAATTTAAAAGATTGGTCGTGCCTTCTACATTGGTTTGATATAGTTGTTGTTTGTCTGCAGGATTAAAAGAAACCAAAGCAGCCGTATGATAAATTTGCGTGATGCCCTTTAAGACAGGCTTAAGACTGCAAATATCGGTGATATCAGCTTTAGTCCATTGTATTTGGTTAAAGAGTTTTTGGGGTTCGGCACTATAATTGTTGAATAAATGTAAGGTTTTTTTCAGGCTTTTTTCGTCTTTGTAAATAGCACGAGGTGATAAGCCTTTTCGTGTTAAAAAAAGCAATAAATGTGCACCAATAAGGCCTGTGCCACCTGTAACTAATATCATAGTATGTGATGCTTGGTTTTTCAAAATTCAAAGTAACGGTAAAAAAAAATATGAAAAAAATTATTTTTTGTTTGCAGAATAAAAAAAAGTGCTTATATTTGCACTCGCTAAAAGCAATTAGGTCTGGTAGTTCAGTTGGTTAGAATACCTGCCTGTCACGCAGGGGGTCGCGAGTTCGAGTCTCGTCCAGACCGCATTACATAGAAGCACCCACATTTTGGGTGCTTTTTTTGTTAGATGTCATATTTTACTTACATATTATTTTCCCCTTCTTTAAATGTTTATTACAAAGGCATAACGCATTGTATAAAAAAGCGTTTGATTGAACATAATAAGGGTTTATCAAGATATACTCGAAGAACCAATGATTGGCAACTTGTATTTGTTAAAATTTTTGATGAAAAGAGTGAAGCTCTTATTTATGAAAAATTGCTTAAGCGACAAAACAGACGCTATATCGAATGGTTGATAGATTCCGAAAAAAATCAAATTGAAGCTATTGATTTATAGCCTGTTTTCTTGTCATTCGAGTTTTAACAAGCGTTTAAAACATTGTTGCATAAAACATTTTTGATAGTTACCGTAATATTTAGAATACCTGCCTGTCATCTCGGCTGAGCCGAGACGAGTTCGAGTCTCGTCCAGACCGCATTACATAGAAGCACCCAAAATGTGGGTGCTTTTTTTGTTTCTATTTATCCGGTATTATATGTAATGTTTGGGCTATCTTATAAATCGATTTGGTATTATTTTATTTTAACCGAAATAATTTTAGCCGGACAAAGATCGGCGGCTTTTTGAACTTGTTCAAAGATGTCGTTATTAGGTTCTTTTAAAGTAAAAAATCCTTTTCTTTCGTAAGCGTTTATCAAATTGGTTTTTCCGTCTTTTTTAGACATCCGGAATTGCTCCGGAGCTACTTCGACACAATAATTACAGCCGATACATTTTTTTCTTTGCAGGGTAATTATAACCATATTTATTGTTTGTTAAAACCTAATTTTTGACGTGTGCGATTTAAAACTTCATTGGCTACCACAGCGGCTTTTTCGGCGCCTTTTTGCAAAGCTTTATCAATTTCGTTTTTGTTTTCCATATAATAATTATACCGTGCTCTTTCTTCCGAAAATTTGTCGATAATCAGTTCATATAAGGCTTGCTTGGCATGACCGTAACCAAATCCCCCTGCCAGATATTTTTGTCTGAGGTCTTCGGTTTGTTCGGGTGTAGCTAGTAGTTTATATAGAGCAAAAACATTGTCTGTATCCGGATTTTTCGGTTCTTCCAAAGGGGTGCTGTCGGTTACTATTTTCATGATTTGTTTACGCAGCTTTTTATCCGGCAAAAATATATTGATAATATTATTGCGGCTTTTACTCATTTTGTTACCATCTGTTCCGGGGACATACATGGTTTGTTCTTGCAAGGCAATGTCCGGAATAACAAAAGTTTCGCCCATCTGCCGGTTAAAACGTTGGGCCACATCGCGGGTCATTTCCAAATGTTGCTTTTGATCTTTACCTACGGGAACTACTTCGGCATCATAGAGCAATATATCGGCAGCCATAAGCATGGGATAGGTAAATAATCCGGCATTGACATCTTCCAAGCGGTCGGCTTTGTCTTTAAACGAATGCGCCAGCGTTAAACGTTGGTATGGAAAAAATGTGCTCAAATACCAAGTGAGTTCGGTGACTTGCGGCACGTCTGATTGGCGGTAAAAAACAGTTTTATCCACATCTAAACCAAAGGCCAACCATGTAGCTGCCGTGCTGTAGGTGTTTTCTCTTAATGTTTCGGCATCTTTAATTTGCGTAAGCGAATGCAAATCTGCAATGAATAAAAAGGAATCGTTTTCCGGATTTTTAGCTTTTTCAATGGCCGGTATAATGGCGCCTAAAATATTTCCTAAATGGGGTGTGCCCGTGCTTTGTATGCCTGTCAGTATTCTCATAAGTTATAACTCTAAATTTGAATAGGCAAATTTACGGTATTTTTTAATACTTTTTTAAAATGAAAAGCCACCTTATTCAGGCGGCTTTTGCAATTTGTTTCAAGAAATTTTTATAATTCTTTATGACAGAACCACCAGTCGAAGCAGCCTTCTTTGCCTTTTCTTTGTTCGGCAGTTGCCACATCGGTAGCCGGAGGCACAATAACATGATCACCAATCAGGTCGTTGTTAGGCCAGTTTTCGGGTGTGGCTACTCCAAATTTGTCTGAAGTTTGCAAAGCTTTTACGGCTCTGATGACTTCATCAACGTTACGACCGATTTCTTGCGGATAGTAAATCATTAAGCGTAAGTTGCCTTTGGGATCTACAACAAATACGGCACGAACGGTATTGCTGCTCGATTTACCGGGGTGAATCATACCCAAGGCTTTGGATACACCTTCGGCACTATCGGCTATGACAGGGAAAGGAATTTCCACTTTTAAATTATCTTTAATCCATTCTACCCATTTGATATGAGAAAAAACTTGATCAACGGATAACCCGATTAATTCAACTCCCATTTTTTTAAATTCGTCCGCTTTTTGTGCAAAAGCTACAAATTCTGTAGTACATACGGGTGTAAAATCTGCCGGATGGCTGAACAATACAAACCATTTACCTTCGTAATCATCGGGTAAAGTCATGGCACCATGTGTGGTTTGAACATTTACTTTTGGGAATTTTTCTCCTAATAACGGCATTCTTGTTATGTCTTCCATAATAGTCTATTTTTTAATTGTTTATACTGCAAATATACGACACCAAATAAGCTTTGTAAAGTATTTTGACTAATTATTTTTTATGTTACTATAATGTAATTTTATAGCAGAGTTAAATTTCATCAAAATTATTTACCCATCCACGGTAACAAAACCACCAATCATAACATTCGTCTTCTTCTTGGGCGCTTATGGCTTTGTCTATGGTGTCTGCCGGTGGCATAATCAAGTCACTGCCAAGCAGGGTATTGTTAGGCCAATTTTCAGGGGTTGCTACATTATAAGTGTCGGTAACCATCATGGCTTTGATGGCGCGCAAAATTTCATCCATATTGCGCCCTATTTCTTGCGGATAGAAAAAACTCAATCGTAAGGTTCCGTAAGGATCCACTACAAAAACGGCTCTAACGGTATTGGTTTGTGTTTTGCCCGGATGTATCATTCCCAATTGTTTTGAAAGACCGTCAGCCGTATCGGCAATAATGGGAAAGGGAATTTTAATATCAAACATGGTTTCAATTTTGTTGATCCACTCAACATGTGAAAAAACCTGATCGACAGATAAACCGATTAATTCGATATTTAGTTTTTTAAAAGTGTCATATTTTTTTGTAAAAGCTACAAATTCGGTTGTGCATACGGGCGTAAAATCTGCCGGATGGCTGAACAATACAAACCATTTACCATCATAATCATCGGGAATGGTTTTGGGACCATGTGTGGTTTGCACCGTGGCTTTTGGAAATTTTTCTCCTAAAATAGGCATGTGTGTTGTCATTGGTTTTGTTTTTTTAACAAAAATAACATCCAAAAAGCTAAAAAAAATGAGATATTATAATTTTTTTCAATAACAAATGACATTTAGATAAAAGTTTGTGATAACTTAAATCAGTTATTGAAATTATAAGGAGGGTATCTTATTTAACCGGAATTTTTTCAATGCGTCTTTGGTGTCTGCCGCCTTCAAATTCTGTTTTTAAAAAAGTCTCGACATATTCCAGAGCTTGATATTTTGAAATAAAACGGGCGGGCAGACTCAAAATATTGGCATTGTTGTGCAGGCGAGCCAGTTCAACCAGCTCTTTGCTCCAACATAATGCAGCACGCACTCCTTGATGTTTGTTGGCCGTTATGGCTGCACCGTTGCCGCTGCCACACAAGATGATGCCTAAATCGGCTTCTTTGTTTTCTATAGCTACAGCTACCGGATGTATATAATCGGGGTAATCTACACTTTCATTGGTGTCGGTGCCAAAATTAATAATGGTGTGTCCCATTTTTTCGAGTAAGTCAATAATGGCAAATTTATATTCGGTGCCGGCATGGTCATTTCCTATGGCTATTATCATATCTTTAATTTTTTTGTTGACAAATATAATATATCTTTATGGTAATTTCACTATTTCTTTTTTCGCAATCTTGAGAAAAAAGTGTCTAACAACGCTTGACTTTCTTCGGCCAAAACGCCTTTAACGACTTCTGTTTTGGGATGCACTTTACAATGCCAGTGTTCATAGCCGCGTTGTTCGTCGGTAGCACCGTAAACTATCCGGCCTACTTGTGCCCAAAAGGCGGCACCGGCACACATTTGACAAGGTTCTAAAGTGACGTATAAAGTGCAGTTTTTTAGATACTTACTTCCCAAATAGTTGGTAGCTGCCGTAAAAGCCAGCATTTCGGCATGAGCCGTGGCATCGTTAAGAGTTTCCACTTGGTTATGTCCTTTGGCAATGATTTGATTATTGCAAACAATAACGGCACCTATAGGCACTTCGCCTTCGGCTAAAGCTAATTCCGCTTCTTGTAGGGCTTTTTTCATAAAATAGGTGTCGTCAAAGGGGTTGATCATCAGTTGAGTTTTTCAGAGAGTTTTACAAATTCGTTTTTAGGATTGGCTTGTTTGTATAAAATATTATAAACCGCATCGATAATCGGTGTATTGGCTTTGTTTTCGCCCTTGTCCGTATTAATTTTATAGGCTGATTTTACGGCATAATAACCTTCGGCTACCATACGCATTTCGGCCATGGCACTACGAACGGTATAACCTTTACCTATCATACTACCAAAGGTGCGGTTACGACTAAAAATAGAATAGGCCGTTACCAATAAATCGCCTAAATAAGCCGAATTATCAATATTTCGTTTGTGCTTGTCCACATTTTTTTTGATAAATTTTTTCATCTCGCGTATGGAGTTGGATATTAAAACGGCTTGAAAGTTGTCACCATACCCCAAGCCGTGTGCTATACCGGCTGCTATGGCATAAACATTTTTGAGCACCGCCGCCCATTCAATACCGAATACATCTTTGGAATAAGTGGTTTTGATATACCAACTTTCTAAAAAACCGGACATTTGTTTGGCTACAGATTTACGTTTGGCAGCTATGGTTAAATAAGAAAGCCGTTCCATAGCCACTTCTTCGGCATGACAAGGGCCTGCAATAACGCCAAGATTTTTTTCCGGCACTTGATGGTATTTTTTTAAATGTTCACCGAGGATTAATAAGGTTTCGGGCACTATACCTTTGACGGCAGAAAAGACAATTTTCTTTTTTAAATCAATGGTAATTTTATCCAATTCCGCTTTGACAAAGGCCGATGGAATGGCAATAATAATTGTGTCGGCATAGGCTACCACTTCGTTAATATCGTTGCTGATTTTAATTTGTTTAGGGTCAAATAATACCTGTTGCAAGTATTTAGGATTGTGCCGGTGCAGTTTAAAATGCTCTTTGGTATAAGCGCTACGAACATACCACGCTACTTCTTGCATGTTTTCGGTCAACATTTTTACAATGGCAGTTGCCCAGCTTCCGCTACCCAAAACGGCAATTTTATGTTTGTTTGTTTTCATTCAAATGTTGTTTTGATACAAACAAATATACAACAATTAGTTATTTGTTTTATCAGTAGCCGCTAATTTACCCGGTTTAAAAGGAAGCATTTCCCGGAAAACGGGGGTAGGGGATAACATCTCTGATATTTCCCATACCTGTCACAAACTGCACAATGCGTTCAAAACCAAGTCCGAAACCGCTATGGACGGCTGTGCCGAAACGCCGCGTGTCTATATACCAATATAACTCTTCTTGATCAATGCCGAGTTCTTCCATTTTTTTCAATAAGACATCCAAACGTTCTTCTCTTTGCGATCCGCCGATGATTTCACCGATACCGGGAAATAAAACGTCCATGGCTCTGACGGTTTTTTCATCGTCATTTAAGCGCATATAAAAAGCTTTAATTTTGGCAGGATAATCATAGATAATTACCGGACTTTTAAAGTGTTTTTCGACCAAATAACGTTCGTGTTCACTTTGCAAATCGACGCCCCATTCGACCGGAAATTTGAATTTTTTCTTTTTAAATGCTTTTGAATTTCTCAATATTTCAATAGCTTCGGTATAGCTGAGCCGGATAAAATTGTTATCTAAAACAAATTGCAATTTGGCAATTAAATCAAGGGCATTGCGTTCGGCTTGGGGTTTTTGTTTTTCTTCATTTTTAAGCCGT